>NZ_JBFTNF010000020.1:0-122868 GCF_056397345.1 Cupriavidus sp. 05N38 | reverse complement strand
GAGTCCTTCGCTTCCCCTGGCTGTTATCTACTAGTAGATAGACTGTCTGGCCAAAAAAAACGGGGTGTCCCCGGTACTGCGCTGGATCCTCTTTCCTGCTTCAGCTTTCTTGCTGGGGCGGAGCAGTGGCTTCCATGAGCAGAATATTATCTACTGGTAGATAGATAGTCAAGGAGTTTTCAGAAGAATCTTTGGATGGGGCTTGCGCGTCTGCAATGGCGCACTTTTGCACGAATGCTGTCGCGCCTCCCCGCCATCCCCCAAAAAAAGCGGCGCAACCGACTGCGTTGCGCCGCCCGGCCGGACCAGGACGCCTGCCGCGTCCTGCCGGTTCACACCGTGCCTACCTGACCTTGCCTTCCTTCCAGGCCTGCAGCAGCTTGTCGTAGGCGATGGTCTCGCCCTTCGGTTTCTCGTTGGCCAGCTTCTTCCACGGCGCGTGCTCGTCCGACAGCCACTTGGCGGGATCGCTCTTGGGATTGAGCTTGGGCGCGCAGTTGCTCATGCCGGCGCGCTGCAGCCGTCCCATCACCTGGTCCATCTCGTCGGCCAGGTTGTCCATCGCGGCCTGCGGGGTCTTCTCGCCGGTCACGGCGGTCGCCACGTTCTTCCACCACAGCTGCGCCAGCTTCGGGTAATCCGGCACATTGGTGCCGGTCGGCGTCCAGGCCACGCGTGCCGGGCTGCGGTAGAACTCGATCAGGCCACCGTACTGCGCCGCGTTCTTGGTGAGGTAGTCGTGGTGGATATCGCTGTCGCGGATAAAGGTCAGGCCGGTGAGCGACTTCTTCAGCGACACCGTCTTCGAGGTCACGAACTGCGCGTACAGCCACGCCGCCGCGAGCCGGTTGGCATCGGTGTTCTTGAAGAAGGTCCAGGAGCCCACGTCCTGGTAGCCGTTCTGCATGCCCTGCTTCCAGTACGGGCCGTATGGCGACGGCGCCATGCGCCACTTGGGCGTGCCGTCGGCGTTGACCACCGGCAGGCCCTTCTTGGTCATGTCGGCGGTGAACGCGGTGTACCAGAAGATCTGCTGCGCGACCTGCCCTTGCGCCGGCACCGGGCCGGCTTCGGAGAAGGTCATGCCCATGGCCTGCGGCGGCGCGTACTTCTTCATCCAGTCGATGTACTTGGTAAGCGCATAGACCGCGGCCGGGCTGTTGGTGGCGCCCCCGCGCGACACCGAGGCGCCCTCCGGCGTGCACTTGTCCGCGCCGACGCGGATGCCCCACTCGTCCACCGGCATGCCGTTGGGCAGGCCCTTGTCGGCCGCGCCCGCCATCGATAGCCACGCGTCGGTGAAGCGCCAGCCCAGCGACGGGTCTTTCTTGCCGTAGTCCATGTGGCCAAAGACCTTCTTGCCGTCCAGCTCCTTCACGTCATTGGAGAAGAAGTTGGCGATGTCCTCGTAGGCCGACCAGTTGGTGGGCACGCCGAGGTCATAGCCGTACTTCGCCTTGAACTTGTCCTGCAGGTCCTTGCGCGCGAACCAGTCGGCGCGGAACCAGTACAGGTTGGCGAACTGCTGGTCGGGCAACTGGTAGAGCTTGCCGTCGGGCGCCGTCGTGAACTTCGTGCCGATGAAGTCCTTCACGTCCAGGTCGGGATTGGTCCATTCCTTGCCGGCGCCGGCCATGTAGTCGGTCAGCGGCAGGATGGCGCCGTAGCGGTAGTGCGTGCCGATCAGGTCGGAGTCGGAGATCCAGCCGTCATAGATGGACTTGCCGGACTGCATCGAGGTCTGCAGCTTCTCCACCACATCGCCTTCCTGGATGATGTCGTGCTTGACCTTGATGCCGGTGATCTCCTCGAACGCCTTGGTCAGCGTCTTGGATTCGTACTCGTGGGTGGTGATGGTTTCCGAGACCACGCTGATCTGCGTGACGCCCTTGGCCTTGAGCTTGGCGGCGGCGTCGATGAACCACTTCATTTCGGCGAGCTGCTTGTCCTTGGAGAGCGACGACGGCTGGAATTCGCTGTCGACCCACTTCTTGGCCTCCGCCTCGCCTGCCCATGCGGCATGGCCGCAGACAAGCGCCGCCGCGCAGGCCATGGCCGTCATGCCCAATTTCACGTGCACCTTCATGAACGTCTCCTCGAGAATCCCCCTCCCTGCTCTTTGTCTGGGTTGCGGTCCGGGGAAGGTGCAGGCCGCCATGCCCATTGACGAGATTTCCGTCGCTTTATTCCTGTCGTCGCGCTGCTCCCGTCCTGGCTTGTTCCACCAGCATCAGCCCTTGCGCATCACCAGTGCCAGCACCAGCATCGAAGTCACGAAGCTGATCCAGATCGACGGTTCTTCGGCCAGCGAAAACCAGGCCACCATCTTCTCGCCCAGCCCCACCCACGCCAGGTTGATCCACGCGGCGCACATCAGGCCGATGAACAGGCGGTCGCCGCGCGTGGTGGCGATGGGCAGGAAGCCCTTGCGCTCCAGCGTGGGTGCGCGCGCCTCCCAGACCGTCATGCAGATCAGCATCAGCACCACGCAGATGAAGAACACGGCCACCGGGGTGGTCCAGACCATCCAGCTCAGCATGCACTCCCCCTTACACGCGGCCCATCGCGAAGCCCTTCGCGATGTAGTGCCGCACAAACCAGATCACGATGCCGCCCGGCACGATGGTCAGCACCCCCGCCGCGGCCAGCACGCCCCAGTCCATGCCCGAGGCCGAAACCGTGCGCGTCATGGTGGCGACGATCGGCTTGGCGTTGACCGAGGTCAGCGTGCGCGCCAGCAACAGTTCCACCCAACTGAACATGAAGCAGAAGAACGCGGCCACGCCCACGCCCGCCTTGATCAGCGGCAGGAAGATGGTCAGGAAGAAACGCGGGAACGAGTAGCCGTCCACATAGGCGGTCTCGTCGATCTCGCGCGGCACGCCGGACATGAAGCCCTCCAGGATCCATACCGCCAGCGGCACGTTGAACACCAGGTGCGCCAGCGCCACCCCCAGGTGCGTATCCATCAGGCCGATRGTCGTATAGAGCTGGAAGAACGGCAGCAGGAACACCGCCGGCGGCGTCATGCGGTTGGTGAGCAGCCAGAAGAAGACGTGCTTGTCGCCGATGAACTGGTAGCGCGAGAACGCATAGGCCGCGGGCAGCGCCACCGTGATCGAGATCACGGTGTTCATCGCCACGTAGATCATCGAGTTGATATAGCCGGAGTACCACGACACATCCGTGAAGATGGTCTTGTAATGCTCCAGCGTGAAGTCGTTCGGCCACAGCGACAGCGTGGAGACGATCTCCTCGTTGGACTTGAACGACATGTTCAGCATCCAGTAGATCGGCAGGATGGCGAACACCAGGTAGACCAGGAGAAAGACCGCGCGGCCGTAGGTCGCGCGCTGCTGGGCGTCACGCATGGGGCATGTCCTCGCTGCCGGCGGTGCCCGCGCGCTGCATCCAGTTATAGAGGATGAAGCACATGAGCAGGATGATGAGGAAGTAGACGATGGAGAACGCCGCGGCCGGGCCCAGGTCGAACTGGCCCACGGCCTTCTGCGTCAGGTACTGTGACAAGAAGGTGGTGGCGTTGCCCGGCCCGCCGCCGGTCAGCACGAAGGGCTCGGTGTAGATCATGAAGCTGTCCATGAAGCGCAGCAGCACCGCGATCATCAGCACGCCGCGCAGCTTGGGCAGCTGGATATAGCGGAACACCGCCAGGCGCGAGGCGCCGTCGATCTGCGCAGCCTGGTAGTAGGCGTCGGGGATCGCGCGCAGCCCGGCGTAGCACAGCAGCGCCACCAGCGGCGTCCAGTGCCACACGTCCATCACCAGCACCGTGACCCAGGCGTCCAGCGCACTGCCGGTGTAGTTGTAGTCGAAGCCCATGCCGGCAAGCGCCGCGCCTAGCAGGCCGATGTCGGTGCGCCCGAAGATCTGCCAGATGGTGCCCACCACGTTCCACGGGATCAGCAGCGACAGCGCGATCACCACCAGCACCGCCGAGGCCTTCCAGCCCCTGGCCGGCATCGACAATGCCAGCAGGATGCCCAGCGGGATCTCCACGGCCAGCACGGCGAGCKAGAAGCCGAGCTGGCGCAGCAGCGCATCGTGCAGCTCGCCGTCGCGCAGCACGGTGCGGAACCACTCGGTGCCGACGAACACGCGCCGCTCGGGCGAAATGATGTCCTGCACCGAGTAGTTGACGATGGTCATCAGCGGCAGGATGGCGGAGAACGCCACGCACAGCACCACCGGGATCACCAGCAGCCAGGCCTTCTGGTTGACGGGCTTCAGCGTGCTCATGCCACCAGCTCCTCGTTGACGTAGTAACAGGTATGACGGTTGAACACGGACAGCCACACGGTCTGGCCCTGCGCCAGCCCGGCGGCCTCGTTGCCGAGCCGCGCGCGGATGATGGCGGGCTCGCCGCCGGGCTCCTGCACGGTGGCGGTGACCAGCCAGTAGGTGCCGATGTCCTGTGCGCGCTCCACGCGCGCGGGCACCGCCTGCGGATCGGTGGCCGCGGCCAGGCGCAGGTACTCCGGGCGCACGCCGACCTTGAAGCCGCCGGCCGCCTGCAGCGCCGCCGCCGTCGTGGACGAGAACTCCGGCATATAGCGCCGCCCGGCGATCTCGAGGGCACCGTCGCGCCACGACCCGGCCAGGAAATTCATCCCCGGCGAGCCGATGAAGTTGCCCACGAACGTATGCGCCGGGCGCTCGAACAGGGCATCGGCCGAGCCCACCTGCACCGCCTTGCCGCGCGACATCACCAGCACCTGCTCGGCGAAGGTGAGCGCCTCGGTCTGGTCATGGGTGACGTAGATCAGCGTGAGGCGGAACTCGTGGTGGATCTCCTTGAGCTTGCGGCGCAACTGCCATTTCAGGTGAGGATCGATCACCGTGAGCGGCTCGTCGAACAGGATCGCGGAGACGTCCTGGCGCACCAGSCCSCGGCCCAGCGAGATCTTCTGCTTGGCGTCGGCCGCCAGCCCGCTGGCGCGCCGGTCCAGCGACGAGGAGAGATCCAGCATTTCCGCGACGCGGCCCACCCGCTCCCTGACCTGGGCCGGCGCCACGCCGCGGTTGCGCAGCGGGAAGGCCAGGTTCTCGCCCACGGTCATGGTGTCGTAGATCACCGGGAACTGGAACACCTGGGCGATATTGCGCGCCTGCGGCGTGGCCGCGGTCACGTCGCGCCCGTCGAAGGTGATGGTGCCGTGCGAGGGGCGCAGCAAGCCGGAAATGCAATTGAGCAGGGTGGTCTTGCCGCAGCCGGACGGCCCCAGCAAGGCATAGGCGCCGCCGTCGTCGAAGCTGAACTTCAGCGGCAGCAGCGCATAGTCTTCGTCCGACTGCGGGTCCGGCCGGTAGGAATGGGACAGGTCGAGGTCGATGCGCGCCATGTCAGGCTCCCTGCCCCGCGGTCACCGGCGTCGCCACCCGGAGCGGCCGGCTGGGCGCGTGGATGCGCTTGCCGGCGGCATCGAACAGGTAAAGCTGGGTCGGGTCGAGATGCAGCGTGAGCGGCGCGCCGAGCTGCAGATCCACCACCCCGGGAAACTGCGCCACCAGGTTGCCCACCGGCGAGTCCAGGTGGACGAAGGTGTCGGAGCCCGACAGCTCGGCCAGCGCCACCTTGCCGGCGAGCGGCACCGTGCCGGGCACGGCATCGAGCCGCAAGGCGCCGGCGCGCACGCCGACAGTCACCGGGCCGCCGTGGCCCGCGGCTTCCGGCAGCGGCAACGCAATGCCGCCCTGCAGGGCCACGGTGCCGGCTTTCAGCTCGCCGGACATCAGGTTCATCGGCGGATCGCTGAAGGCGCGCGCCACGCGCAGCGAGGCAGGATAGTGAAAGACTTCGGGCGTGGGTCCGTACTGCAGCAGCTCGCCGGCATCCAGCACCGCGGTATGGCCGCCCAGCAGCAGCGCCTCGGCAGGCTCGGTCGTGGCATAGATCACGGTGGCATCGCCGTGCGCGAACAGCTGCGTGAGTTCCTCGCGCAGTTCCTCGCGCAGCTTGTAGTCCAGGTTCACCAGCGGCTCGTCCAGCAGCATCAGCGGCGCGCCCTTGGCCAGCGCGCGCGCCAGCGCCACGCGCTGCTGCTGCCCGCCGGACAGTTCAGCGGGATAGCGCTCGAGCAGATGCTCGATATGCAGCCGCGCCGCCAGCGCCCGTACCTGCGCATCCATATCCTTGGCGCGGCGCAACCGCAGCGGCGAGGCGATATTGTCGAAGACCGTCAGGGATGGATAATTGATGAACTGCTGGTAGACCATGGAGACGTTGCGCTCGCGCACCGGCACGCCGGTCACGTCCACGCCGTCCACTTCGACGCGCCCGGCGCTGGGCCGGTCCAGTCCCGCCATGACCCGCATCAGGGAGGTCTTGCCGGCCTGGGTGGCCCCCAGCAAGATGGTCACTGCGCCCGCCACGGGCACCAGCGACATCGGATACAGATACGCCTGCGAACCAGCCTGCTGGGCGATGCCTTCCAATCTGAGCTGCATCGAGTCTCCGGAATTCGAATGCTCACCAAGTGTCTGCCGCATCACCTGTACGACGATGATGCAGACGCACAAATCCTTGCTTCCCGCTCGTTTTAGTGCATAAACGAACATAAAACAATCATGCACCGCATCATTTGTTTTCGTTTCTGTTTGAACTAGAATGCCGGCATGACGCTGAATCCACGCCAGACCGCCCTGCTCGAAGAGGTACGCAGCCAGGGCTTCGCTTCCATCGACGAGCTTGCGCGCAAGTTCGKGGTGACCCTGCAGACCGTGCGCCGCGACGTCAACCTGCTGGCCGAGAACGGCATGCTGGCGCGCTTCCATGGCGGCGTGCGCGTGGACGGCTCCACGGTGGAAAATATCGCCTACCGGCAGCGGCAGGTGCTCAACGCCGAAGGCAAGGCGCGCATCGCGCGCGCCGTGGCCAGCCAGGTCCCGGAAGGCTGCTCGCTGATCCTGAACATCGGCACCACGGTCGAAGAGATCGCGCGCGAGCTGATGCATCACCGCGGCCTGCGCGTGATCACCAACAACCTCAACGTGGCGAACATCCTGGCCGACAACCCCGATTGCGAGGTGATCGTGGCCGGCGGCGTGCTGCGCTCGCGCGACCGCGGCATCGTGGGCGAGGCCACGGTGGAGTTCATCAGCCAGTTCAAGGTGGATATCGGCCTGATCGGCATCTCGGGCATCGAGGCCGACGGCACGCTGCGCGATTACGACTTTCGCGAAGTGAAGGTCGCGCGGACCATCATCGAGCATTCGCGCGAGATCTGGCTCGCGGCCGATGCCAGCAAGTTCAACCGCCAGGCCATGGTGGAGCTGGCGCACCTGTCGGAGATCGACAGGCTGTTTACCGACCAGCCGCTCAAGTCACCATTCGAGCGCATGCTCGAAGACAGCGGAGTGCGTTGTGTGGTCGCGCAGGACTGAACGCGGCGGCTTGCCGCGCGTGCTGGTGCGCCCGCTGGTGCGCCCGCTGGCGCGCCCACCGATGCGCCCTGCAGGCGTCACCGGCTCGGGCGATGCCCGCGCATGTCGCGCCGGGCACGCACCGGGGGCCTTACTTGAAGACGACCGTCTTGTGGCCGTTCACGATGATACGGTGCTCGGCGTGCCATTTGACGGCGCGCGCGAGCGCCACGCACTCCACGTCGCGCCCCACCGAGGTGAGCTGCTCCGGATCCATGCTGTGGTCCACGCGCTCGATTTCCTGCTCGATGATCGGGCCTTCGTCCAGGTCTGCCGTGACGTAGTGCGCGGTGGCGCCGATCAGCTTCACACCACGGTCGTGCGCCTGGTAGTAGGGCTTGGCGCCCTTGAAGCTGGGCAGGAAGGAGTGGTGGATATTGATGGCGCGGCCGGCCAGCTTGCGGCACAGGTCGTCGCTCAGCACCTGCATGTAGCGCGCCAGCACCACCAGGTCGATGTTCTGGTCGCGCACGACTTCGAACACCTTGGCTTCCTGCGCGGCCTTCTGCTCGGCCGAGGCGTTCATCAGCGGCAGGTGGAAAAACGGGATGTCGTACGACGCGGCCAGCTGGTAGAAATCGCGGTGGTTCGACACGATGGCGGCGATCTCGACCGGCAGGCCGCTGGCCTTGGCGCGGAACAGCAGGTCGTTGAGGCAGTGGCCGATCTTGGACACCATGATCATCACGCGCGGCTTGACGCTGGCGTCGAACAATTCCCACTGCATGCCGAACTGGTCGCCSACCGGCGCGAAGGCGGCCTTCAGCGTGGCCAGGTCGGGACCGCCCGCGCTCGGCGTGAAATGCACGCGCATGAAGAAGCGGCCGGTGAACTCATCGCCGAACTGGTCGGAATCGACGATATTGCAGCCGTGCTGGAACAGCAGCCCAGAAACGGCATGGACGATGCCCGGCTGATCCGGGCAGGAAATGGTGAGAATGAATCCGGTATTGCTCATCGTGTGTTGTTCTGTCGAGTGCGCGCCGATCATGCGCGGTGGGTGCCGGGTGCGCTCCCGCCGCAGCCCCAGCCGCGGCGTTTGAGCGTATCCAGCGTCACCAGCGTCGCATCGACGGTCATGGCGCCATCCGCCATGATAGCAAGCAATGCCTCGGGCTCGATACGCCGGTGCTCGGCCACTTCGCCGTCGCGGTTATGCGGCACGAAGTCCGCGGGCAGCAACAGGTCGTACACGTACACGGCTTCCCACTGCACGCCCTCCGGGATCTCGCGCAGCACTTCGATCACGCCGTGCGCCTCGGCGCGCCGCGCCAGCGCAGGCGGGATGCCGGATTCCTCGTCGCACTCGCGCACCAGCGTGGCGAGCGGATCGCTGCCGTGCGGCATGCCGCCGGCCACCAGGTTGTCCCACATGCCGGGGTCGACCGCCTTGGCGGCGCTGCGCCGCGAGATCCACAACGCGCGCTCGCCATCGATCACGCCGTTCATGTGCGAGGCGAAAGTCAGCAAGCCGAGAAAGCGCGCGGCGGCACGCTCGATCACCGCGAACGCGGGCGCCTCCAGCGCCGGCGTCACCGCAAACAATTCATCGCGCCAGCCGCGCACATGGCCGGCGTCCGCCAGCCAGCGCGCCAGCGTGGCCAGCGCGGCGCTGCGCGCGGCAGGCTCCGTGCAGCCGGGCAGCAGCGCTGCGCCGCCGTCCGGCGCTTCCCCGAGTACCGCTGGCACGGCGGTTTGCGCGCGCAGGATCCGCGCATGCAGGCGCGGCAGCCAGCCTACGTGCCGGCCGTCCACGGTCAGCCTGAGATGGGCGCCGGCGTCGAAGCGGCTGCGCGCCGCCAGCGCGCCGGCGATGCGTGAGAGGGTCGGGGCGCCAGCGTCGCGGCGCCCGCTTTCGGGCAAGGTATCGGACATGAATGTTTCGGGCGGCCGCCACGGCGCGCCCGCGAAAATGCATCCAGGAAAAAAAGCATGAAGCAAAACCCGCCGCCGGGGCAAACCCCGGGCCAGCCACGCTACGTGCTGGCGCTGGACCAGGGCACCAGCAGCTCGCGCGCCATCCTGTTCGACCACGCCGGCAACGTGGTGCGGGTCGCGCAGCGCGAATTCCGGCAATATTACCCGCACCCCGGCCACGTCGAGCACGACCCCTACGAGATCTGGCAGTCGCAGCTGGCCGTGGCGCACGAAGTGCTGGGCGATGCCGGCGTCGCCGCCAGCCAGGTGCAGGCCATCGGCATCACCAACCAGCGCGAGACCACCGTGCTGTGGGACCGCAAGACCGGCGAGCCGGTCGGCCGCGCACTGGTGTGGCAGGACCGTCGTACCGCGCCGATGTGCGAGGCGCTGCAGGCCGAGGGACATGGCGACCTGTTCCGCGACAAGACCGGACTGATCATCGACGCCTATTTCTCCGGCACCAAGCTGCGCTGGATGCTGGACAACATCGAGGGCGCGCGCGAACGCGCGGCGCGCGGCGAACTCGCCTTCGGCACCGTGGACAGCTGGCTGATCTGGCAGCTCACCGACGGCCAGCGCCACGTCACCGATGTCTCCAACGCGTCGCGCACGCTGCTGTTCAATATCCATGACTTTGCGTGGGACGACGCCCTGCTCGGCCTGCTGGACATCCCGCGCAGCCTGCTGCCCGAGATAGTGCCCTCCAGCGGCGAGGTGGCGCGCACGGCCTTGCGCTGGTTCGGCGCCGAGATCCCCATTGCCGGCATCGCCGGCGACCAGCAGGCCGCCACCTACGGCCAGGCCTGCCTGTCGCCCGGCATGGCCAAGAACACCTACGGCACCGGCTGCTTCCTGCTGATGAACACCGGCGCGCAGCCGGTCGCCTCGCACAACCGCCTGCTCACCACCGTCGGCTGGCAACTGGGCGGTGACGCGCCGGCCGCGGGCCGCACCCAATACTGCCTGGAAGGCGGCGTGTTCATGGGCGGCGCCACCATCCAGTGGCTGCGCGACGGGCTGCAGATCATCAACAGCGCGCCGGAGGTGGAGCCGCTGGCGCGCCAGTGCGACGACACCGGCGGCGTGGTGCTGGTGCCGGCCTTCGCCGGCCTGGGCGCGCCGCACTGGGACCCGTTCGCGCGCGGCACGCTGGTGGGCATCACGCGCGGCACCGGACGGGCGCATATCGCGCGCGCAGCGCTGGAGTCGATCGCGCTGCAGAGCGTGGACGTGCTGGATGCGATGCAGAAGGATGCCGGCATCTCGCTGGCCGAGCTGCGCGTGGACGGCGGCGCCTCGCGCAGCGACCTGCTGATGCAGATGCAGGCCGACCTGCTGGGCACGGCCGTGGTGCGCCCGCGCGTGACCGAGACCACCGCGCTGGGCGCGGCCTACCTGGCAGGCCTGGCCACCGGCTACTGGAGCGGCGAAGAGGAAATCGCCAGCCAGTGGCAGGTGGAGCACCGCTTCGAACCCAATCTCGGCGCCGACGCGCGCGCCTACCAGCTGTGGCGCTGGCACCGCGCGGTGGAACGCGCGCGCGACTGGGCGCGCGAAGACGGCGCGCCGACGCGCACCACGCATTGAAGGCCCGGCAGCGGCACCTAGCCCCCGCCGGACGGCACCACACACATAGATAGCAGCACCCGCGCCAAGCGCATTCGCATCGAACAAGGAATCATGCAGAAACTGTTCTCCCCCACCCTCCCGCCAGACCGCGCCGCGCTGCTCGCCACGCTCGAGCGCGAGCCCAAGTGGGACGTGATCGTCATCGGCGGCGGCGCCACCGGTCTCGGCACCGCGGTGGACGCCGCCTCGCGCGGCTACCGCACGCTGCTGGTGGAAGCCGCCGACTTCGCCAAGGGCACCTCGAGCAAGGCCACCAAGCTGGTCCACGGCGGCGTGCGCTACCTGGCGCAGGGCAATATCAGCCTGGTGCGCGAGGCGCTGCACGAACGCGGCCTGCTGGCGCGCAACGCGCCGCACCTGGTGTGGCCGCTGGGCTTCGTGGTGCCGGCCTACCAGCTGTTCGACCAGCCCTTCTACGGCATCGGCCTGAAGGTCTACGACATGCTGGCCGGCGGACTCAACCTGTCCGGCAGCCGCTGGCTGAACCACCGCGAGACGCTGGCCGCCGCGCCGACGCTGGCCGAGCACGTGGGCGGGCGGCCGCTGCGCGGCGGCAACCTGTACTTCGACGGCCAGTTCGACGATGCCCGCCTCGCCATCGCGCTGATGCGCACGCTGTTCGACGTGGGTGGCACCGCCATCAACTACCTGCGCGTGAGCGGGCTGTCGCAGAAGAACGGCGTGATCGACGGCGTCACCGTCAAGGACGTGCTGGGCGACGCCAGCTTCGACCTCAAGGCATCCTGCGTGGTCAACGCCACCGGCGTGTGGGTGGATGCCATCCGCCAGATGGAAGACGGCCAGGCGCGCGGCATGGTGGCGCCCAGCCAGGGCGTGCACCTGACGTTGCCGCGCAGCTTCCTGCCGGGCGAACGGGCCATCCTGATTCCCAAGACCGATGACGGCCGCGTGCTGTTCGTGGTGCCCTGGAACGGCCACACCATCGTCGGCACCACCGATACGCCGCGCAAGGACCTGCCGCTGGAACCGCGCGCCGGGGCCGACGATGTCGATTTCATCCTGGAGACCGCGGCACGCTACCTGTCGCGCACACCGACCCGCGCCGACGTGACCAGCGTCTGGGCCGGCCTGCGTCCGCTGGTCAAGGCCACCGGCGAAGCCTCCACGGCTTCGCTCTCGCGCGAGCACACCATCCTGGTGTCCAAGGCCGGCCTGATCACCGTCACCGGCGGCAAATGGACCACTTACCGCAAGATGGCCGAGGACGTGGTCGGCACCGCGATCCAGCGCCAGATGCTGCCCGCGGCGCCATGCGTGACCGGCGAGCTGCAGCTGCACGGCGCGAAGGGCCTGCCCGCGGACCTGCCGGCCCCCGGCGGCAGTTCGCCCGACCGCTACTACGGCAATGAACTCGGCATGCTGCGCGCCCTCCCCGGCAAGGAGGAAATCCTCGTGCCGGGCTCCGGCCTGAGCGCCGCCCATGTACGCTTCGCCGCGCGCTACGAGCTGGCACGGCGCGTGGAAGATGTGCTGGCGCGACGCAACCGCGCGCTGTTCCTCGAAGCCGGCGCCGCCATTGCGGCTGCGCCGCGCGTGGCGGCGATCCTGGCCGAAGAGCATGGCCACGACGCGGCCTGGCAGGCCGCGGAAGTGGAGAGCTTCCGCTCGCTGGCCAGCGGCTATATGCTGTCCTGACGCGCGCACGCCACCGCAACCAGGAGCCTCCATGCCGCTGCGTCCTCCCAGGCATTGCCTCGCGGCCGCCGCGCTGGCCGGCGCCGTTGGCGTGGCCGCCTTCCCGGCGGCTGCCAAACCCGCCATCGACGGTGTGCGTTTCGACGCGCCTGTCACCGTGCACTACCAGTGCGACGCGGGCAAGCGGCTCACCGCGCGCTACTTCAACAGCCCCGACAACCAGATCGCCATCGTGCGGCTCGACGGCAAGCCGCTGCTGTTCGTCAGCGTGCTGACCGGCTCCGGCGCCCGCTACTCGCACGGCATCCATCAATGGATCACCAAGGGCGACGAAGGCAGGCTCCAGGACCTGACGCAAGGCGACGATGCGCCCCCCGTCTATGCCAATTGCAAGGCCGTGAAATAGGCGCTCCGCTGCATAACATTGTTCGCGCGGGCCCCCGGTGAGCGATAATGCGGGTTATCGAATCAGGGAGAACACCATGGACGAGATTGATGATCTGTCCGATCTGCCGATGCCCCGCTTTATCTGGGGTTTCGCCATCTTCACGCCCAAGGGCGGCGAGGTGATGCATGACGAGTTTGAATATCTGACCCATACCCGCACCCCGCGCTTCACCTGCCGGGTGGTGGAACTGGAAGACATGCCGGCCGACAGCGAAGAAAGCGGCATCGACGGGCGTATCGTGCATTACGACGAGCCTGGCCGGCTGTTCTACATCACCGACGCCGGCCTGGCGCTGGTGAACTTCGAGCTGTTCGACAACCTGCCGGACAAGAACAAGCTCAAGAAAGTCTGCGACGAAGCCATCGAAAACTGGCTGCAGCGCCGCGATTTCCTCGAGTCAGAGGATGGCGAAGAGGCCTGAACGCCCTTTGCCAGCAGGCTGCCAGCAGGATTCCGGCAGTCACACCGGGATGACGGCCTGAGCGCCGTCATTGCCCGCGCGATGGCGCCACCCCTGCCACGCGCGCCCTTTCCCCCTCTGCTCTCCCCTTCCCCCTTCCCCCTTCGCCTTTCCCGCCAGCCCTTGCCACGCCGCGCGCCGCTGCCGGACCGTTCCGGCAATTGCTCTCGGTTGCTCTCGGCGATCGCCTGCGCCCACGTTCCGTCATCCCTGCCAGGTCAGTCCCGTCCTACAGCGCAAGGGGAAGTCGCCGGACATCGCGCGCGTTGACCGCTCCCTATATTGGAACCGTGGAAAACAGCGATAGAAAGGAAAGAAATCATGCCCTATATCCTCGCTTGGCTGCTCGGTGTCCCGGCCTTCGTGCTGCTGCTGATCTGGCTGTTCGTGCATTGATGCAACGGGAACCATGAGGCGTCTTCGCGCGCAAGGCAAGAAGACATGCAAGAGACAACAGCAACAAAAGCAAAACGCCCGCTGGCTACAGCGGGCGTTTTGCTTTGCAACGCCTGACGGGCAACCGGCGCCGGCCGGTCATGGCGCCCGATGCGTCACATCACCGGCACGCATCCTGCGATGCCAGCCACATCAATGGCTGCACCGGCGACCAACATCGGCGATGAATCTCAGGCAGACGCGGGCAATCCGCGTTCGAGCGCTTCCTTCAGCAGCCCGCTCATGCCACCCGGGTGGGCGGGCGCCAGCGCCTGCAGGCGCTTGACGATCTCGCCGTCGAGCTTGCAGGCGAACGGCACCAGGCCCTGCTCCTGGTCCAGCCGGCGCTGCTCGCGGCGATCGATCTTGGCCTGGCCGGCTTCGCGCACGCCGTGCGCGGCCGAGGACAGCTTCAGGCTATTGGCGAGCTTCAGCGCTTTGTTCTTTTCGAGGTCGGTCTTTTTCACGGCATGTTCCGCTAGAGTCAGTCTGGGGCGGTATTGTACGCAGGTCGGCGCCGGCCACGGCCGGCAATGTCCCGGGGCCTAGCGCACCGGCTATTCCTCGCCCCGCACTTCGATCAGGTCGGCGGCCACGCGCTCGATCTCCGCAAACACCGGCAGCGCGGACGCGGGCCCGGTGCATCCCACCCCGCTCGCACTGGCCGCGTCGGCGCCAGGCGGCAGGAAGACGAAGGCCATGCCGGGCTGCCAGCGCGGATCATTCTTCAGGCTTTCGTTGAGGATCGCCAGGTACTGGCTACGTGAGAACACGTGCTTTGCCATCTTCACCTCCAATACGTTGTCCGGATCGTAGCATGGCACGCCGGCCGATCCGGGTGAGCCTTGATACACGCGCGTCGCCACGCGTGCGATGATCACGATGCCTTTGCCGGAATCGAGCCCTTCGGCAAAGCGTAGCCAAATACAACAACAAGACAAAGGATGAGACAAATGATCAGAAGCACTTTGCCCGTGCTGGCGGCGGCGGTGCTGGCCGCTTGCGCCACGCCGGCTTCCATGCAGAACACGCAGAACGCCACGCCGCTGACCACCCGCTTCTCTGCCCCGCAACTCGACAACATGAGCGCGCGCGTACGCGCGGACGTGGCCCAGGGCCGCATTCCCGGCGCGGTGTACCTGCTCGCGCGCAATGGCAACCTCGTCAGCACCCAGGCCATCGGCTGGCAGGATGCCGCCGCCAGGGTGCCGATGCGCGAGGACGCCATCTTCCGAATCTACTCGATGAGCAAGCCGATCGTCTCGGTTGCGGTGATGATGATGGTCGAGGACGGCCGCGTGCAACTGGCCGACCCGGTCTCGAAGTATCTGCCCGAACTCAAAGGACTGCAGGTCGGCGTGGAGAAGACCGATGCGGCCGGCAAGCCGGAGCTCGGGCTGGTGCCCGCGCAGCGCGAGATGACCGTGCAGGACCTGCTGCGCCATACCTCGGGCCTGACCTACGGCGTGTTCGGCAAGTCCCTGGTCAAGGACGAATACAAGCGCGCGGGCGTGGACGCCACCGAGCAAAGCAACGGTGAGTTCATTGCGCACCTGGCCAAGGTTCCGCTGCAGTTCCAGCCCGGCACGACGTGGGAATACAGTCGCTCCACCGACGTGCTCGGCGCCCTGCTGGAACGCGTGTCCGGCCAGACACTGGCCGCACACCTGCAGCAGCGCATCTTCGCGCCATTGCAGATGAAGGACACCGGCTTCTGGGTGCCGGCGGCGCAGCAAGGCCGCATCGCCGAGCCCTTCGCCACCGATCCCGACAGCAAGGTGGCGGTCAGCCTGATCGATATCCGCCGCGCGCCCAGGCTCGAATCCGGCGGCGGCGGCCTGGTATCGACCGCGGCGGACTATTTCCGCTTTGCGCAGATGCTGCTCAACGGCGGGGAACTCGATGGCGTGCGGCTGCTGTCGCCGAAGACCGTGGCCAACATGACCGCCGACCATCTCGGCCCGATCCGCCTCGCATCGCAGGCGCGCGGACCCGCTTACCTGCCGGGACCGGGCTACGGCTTCGGCCTGGGCTTCGGCACGCGCCTGAGCACCGGCGGGCCGGCCACGGCGGGATCGGTCGGGGATTTCTACTGGGGCGGGGTCGGCGGCACCTACTTCTGGGTCGATCCGCAAGAGAAGACCGTCGCCATCTGGATGATGCAGGCGCCAGGCCAGCGCGAGTACTACCGTGCGTGGTTCAGGAACACGGTCTACGCTGCGATGACGCCCTGAGGCAGGAAGGCAGGAAGGCGGGAAGGCGGCAAGGTGGCGAGGCAGCGATGTCGCGCCCCGCCCGGAGATTGCGTCAGGCGGGCTCCATGGACCAGCCGGGTCCCTTTCCGTTCTTGTCGCTCTCGTGGCGCCAGCGGCAGCCGCAGTCCGCGCACGTATAGGTGGCAAAGGTGATGGCGGGCTCGCCGCGCGGCTTGATGCGCTGTGTATCGGTCAACAGCAGCCGCGGATGTCCGGTGCCGCCGGTAGAGCCCGGCCGGATCTGCGCGCACGCATCGCAAAGGTTCATCGTTGCTCCCACGCCGTACGCGCACGGCCGGAGCAACCCGGGCCACCACCCGGGGCGCGCTTGCCCGTAGCGCGGGCGGCCGCTATTTGTCCGCCGCCATCGCCTTGAGCTGGGCGTCGCCAGCCACGCGCGCGGCGTCCGAGGTTGTGAAGGTATCGTCGGAAACGATATTGCGCTTGACCAGCCGCGCGTCGAAATCAACCAGCGTGATCACCCATACGTAACGGCCGGCCTGCGGCGCGGTCTGGACGATCGCCTGCAGATGCGGCGTGGAATCCTTGGACATGATGCTCCTCCGGAGAACGCATCCGGGCACTGTAGCACGAGCCCGCGCCACGGGGCGGCGGCGCGGGCGGGACCGCGTTCAGTGCTCGAAATCGAGGCCGCCCAGCAGCACCATCGGGTCGGCCTGCGAACGCGTGCCGAAATCGATCTGCCGCGGCACCTGCCACGCGCGCATCTTGCCCGGCAGCGCCGCGAGATAGTGCGCGAACTTCACCTCGCCGCCGGCCGCGAACAGGGCCTCCACCTCGAGGCCGTCCCAGGACAGGTAGACATTCAAGGGATGCCTGAAGCGCCGCGCCTCGTCGAACGGCTCGCCGTAGATCCGAATCCGCGCGGGACTCTCATCCTGCACAAGTTCCACATGGATGCGCTGTCCGAACAACCTGGCGATCGCCTGTGCGATGCGCGGGGCGTATTCCGCGTCGAAGCGCGCGGCAATGTCATGGCTCACGTTTGTCTCTTCCGGTCTTTCCCGGGATCGTAGCATGCGAGCCCCGCGCGGCCAGGTGCRCCGAAACTCTGGTTGACCCCTGCCGCTGCCGACCTATACTGAAGTCCTGCCGACCGAGACACGCATAGCAAGCGAAGGTAAGTCGCAGAATGATCAAACTGGCCAGCAAGGCAGTGAGATCGTGCAAGCCGATTGGGCCTGCAAAGTCCGAACCGGATCCTAGTGCGTTTGCCGACCCGGTTCGGATCCCCCCTCTCACCTGCGGTGAGAAACCAAAGCACCTTTGCGGAGGTGCTTTTTTATTGCCTGTTTTTGTTGCCCGCTTTTGTTGCCCGCTCTTGCTGCCTACCGCACGCGCACGGTGAAGTGCCGGCCAAGTCACCGAGCTGTCCGGCTTGATACAAAGGGCGGCGAAGCAAGAAAAGCCAGCCAAAGAAAAAGGCCCGCAATTGCTTGCGGGCCTTTT
Source organism: Cupriavidus sp. 05N38 (assembly GCF_056397345.1). NCBI lineage: Bacteria > Pseudomonadati > Pseudomonadota > Betaproteobacteria > Burkholderiales > Burkholderiaceae > Cupriavidus > Cupriavidus sp. 05N38. The sequence continues at coordinate 105,155 of NZ_JBFTNF010000020.1, read as the reverse complement.
TTACGGACATGCCACATGTCGATTGACGAGCATGTCTGCCAGATTCTGGCGGAGAGAAGGGGATTCGAACCCCTGATAGGCTATTAACCTATACACGCTTTCCAGGCGTGCGACTTCAACCACTCATCCATCTCTCCGGGAAGTCGGCGATTATAGCAGACTTGTCCAGCAAATCCAGTGTTTCGTGATGCGACCGCTAGCCGCGTCGCAAGTAGGTCACGAGCCGGTCGATCACTGGCGCGTTGCGTGGCGTCAGCAGGCTGACGATGATCGCCACCGCGAACCCTGCGGGAACGCCGAAGGCACCCGAGGCGATCGGGTCGACCCCGAACCAGCGGTTGCCGAAGATGCCGGTCATGCGCGTGAAGAACGGATAGTTGACGAAGATGTAGTAGACCGCCACGCTCAGCCCCGCGACCATGCCGGCGACGGCGCCGGCGGCGGTGGTACGGCGCCAGAAGATGGCCAGCACCAGGACCGGGAAGAAGCTGGAGGCAGCCAGCGAAAACGCCGCGCCGACCAGGAAGAGGATATTGCCCGGACGCAGCGACGTGACGTAGGAGGCAAACAGCGCTACGCCGAGCAGGACGATCTTGGCGGTGGTGACGCGCCGCTGGTGGCTCGCGCCGCGGTCGACCATGTGATAGAAGACGTCGTGCGACAGCGCGTTGGCAATGGTGAGCAGCAGGCCGTCGGCGGTGGACAGCGCGGCCGCCAGCGCGCCGGCCGCGACCAGCCCGGAGATCACGTAGGGCAAGCCGGCGATCTCGGGGGCCGCAAGCACGATCATGTCGGGCTGGATCAGGATCTCGGCCMATTGCACGATGCCGTCGCCGTTGACGTCACTGATGCCGAACACGGGCGGATCGACCTTGCGCCACTGCACTACCCACTGGGGCAGTTCGGCGTAGGGCGTGCCGACCAGGTGCTGGAAGAATTCGTACTTCACAAGTGCGGCCAGCGTGGGCGCCGAGACGTAGAGCAATGCGATGCAGAACACGGCCCAGGCTACCGAGTTGCGCGTTTCCTTGACCGACGGCGTGGTGTAGAGCCGCGTGAGGATGTGTGGCAGGCTGGCGGTGCCGAGCATCAGGCAGAACACCAGCAGCACGAAGTTCAGGCGCTTGGTCTTGCGCTCCGCTTCCGAGGCGGAGGGATAGGGCTCGGTGGAAGGCGTGGAAGGCTGGCTGCGCGCGAGCGCTTCTTCGCGCTGCTGGCTCCATTGCCGCTGGGCCGCCGCCGCGTCGCGCGGAAACTCCACCCGCTCGCGCTCGACGGCCTTGATCTCGCGCAGCGGCGCATTGCGCAAGCGCAGATCCTGCATGCGCGCGGACAGCGCATCGCGCTCCTCGGCGAATGACCGCGGCAGCCTGGCAATGCGTTCCTGCAGCCGGATCGCCTGCTGGCGGTAGAACTCACGCACGGCCCGCTCGGCAGGATCGCGTTCGAGGCTGCGCTCGCGCGCATCGAGCTGCGACAACAGCGTGCCGTAGCTGAGCTGCGGCAGCGCATCGTGATGATGTTTCCACGCGATCATCGATACCGTGACCAGGAAGGCCACGATCAGCATGATGTACTGCGCCACCTGGGTCCACGTCACCGCGCGCATGCCGCCGAGGAAGGAGCAGACCAGGATGCCGGCCAGGCCGAAGAACACGCCGACGGCGAACTCCACGCCGATAAAGCGCGTGACGATCAGCCCTACCCCCTGGATCTGCGCCACCAGGTAGACGAAGGAGCAGAGCGACGCGGCCAGCACGGCGATGGCGCGCACCGGCATGTTGCCGCCTGGCTTGCCGTTGCCATAGCGCGCCGCGAGGAAATCCGGGATGGTGTAGCCGCCGTACTTGCGCAGATACGGCGCGAGCAGGAAGGCCACCAGGCAATAGCCGCCGGTCCAGCCCATCACATAGGCCAGCCCGTCGTAGCCCGACGCGAACAGGATGCCGGCCAGGCCGATGAACGACGCGGCGCTCATCCAGTCGGCGGCGATCGCCATGCCGTTGAACATGGCGGGTACCCGGCGGCCGGCTACATAGTATTCATTGAGGTCCGAGGTGCGGCACGCACGGGGCGTGCCGGCGGGCCGGCGCGTAATTCCGCTATTGCTATTGCTATTGCTACTGGCCCTGCTTGAGCTGGTCCAGGATCGCGGGATTTTCCAGCGTGGAGGTATCCTGCGTGATTTCCTCGTTCTTGGCCAGCGAGCGCAGCAGGCGCCGCATGATCTTGCCGGAGCGGGTCTTGGGCAGGTTGTCGCCGAAGCGGATGTCCTTGGGCTTGGCGATCGGGCCGATTTCCTTGCCCACCCAGTTGCGCAGCTCGGCAGCGATCTGCTTGGCCTCTTCCTCGTTGGGGCGCGAGCGCTTGAGCACCACGAACGCGCAGATGGCCTCGCCGGTCATGTCGTCCGGGCGGCCCACCACGGCGGCTTCGGCCACGATCGGGTTGGCCACCAGCGCCGACTCGATTTCCATGGTGCCCATGCGATGGCCCGAGACGTTGAGCACGTCGTCGATGCGGCCCATGATGGTGAAATAGCCGGTCTCCTTGTCGCGGATCGCGCCGTCGCCGGCCAGGTAGAGCTTGCCGCCGAGTTCTTCGGGGAAGTAGCTTTTCTTGAAGCGTTCCGGATCGCCCCAGATGGTGCGGATCATCGACGGCCACGGGCGCTTGACCACCAGGATGCCGCCGCTGCCGTTGGGCACGTCCTGCCCGGTTTCATCGACGACGGCAGCCATGATGCCCGGCAGCGGCAAGGTGCAGGAACCCGGCACCAGCGGCGTCGCACCCGGCAGCGGCGTGATCATGTGGCCGCCGGTCTCGGTCTGCCAGAAGGTATCCACGACCGGGCAGCGCTCGCCGCCGATATTGCGGTAGTACCACATCCAGGCTTCGGGATTGATGGGCTCGCCCACCGTGCCCAGCAGGCGCAGGCTGGACAGATCGTATTGCTTGGGATGGATCTTCTCGTCGGCGTCGGCGGCCTTGATCAGCGAGCGGATCGCGGTCGGCGCGGTGTAGAAGATGCTGACCTTGTGGCGCGCGATCATGTCCCAGAAGCGGCCGGCGTCGGGATACGTGGGCACGCCTTCGAACACTACCTGGGTAGCGCCGGCGGCCAGCGGGCCATAGGCGATATACGTGTGGCCGGTGACCCAGCCGATGTCGGCGGTGCACCAGAAGAGATCGTCGGGCTTGACGTCGAAGCTCCACTTCATCGTCATCAGCGCCCACAGCAGGTAGCCGCCGGTGCTGTGCTGCACGCCCTTGGGCTTGCCGGTGGAGCCGGAGGTGTAGAGCACGAAGAGCGGGTGCTCGGCGCTGACCGGCTCCGCCTCGCAGGTTTCCGGCTGGCCCTTGGCGACGTCTTCCATCGAGCGGTCGCGGCCTTCGGTCCAGGCGACCTTGCCGCCGGTGCGGCGATACACCACCACGTTCTTCACTGCCTCGCAGCCACCGAGCGCCAGCGCTTCGTCGGCAATGGCCTTGAGCGGCAGCGCCTTGCCGCCGCGCATCTGCTCGTCGGCGGTGATCAGCGCGACCGCGCCCACGTCGACCAGGCGCTCCTGGAGCGACTTGGCGGAAAAGCCGCCGAACACCACCGAGTGCGTAGCGCCGATGCGCGCGCAGGCCTGCATGGCCACCACGCCTTCGACCGACATCGGCATGTAGATGACGACGCGGTCGCCCTTCTTGATGCCGAGCCCCTTGAGGCCGTTGGCGAACTGGCAGACCTTGGCGTGCAGCTGCCGGTAGGTGACCCTGGTGACGCCACCGTCGTCGGCCTCGAAGACGATCGCCACCTTGTCGGCGTTGCCGTTGTCCAGGTTGCGGTCCAGGCAGTTGTAGGAGGCATTGATCTCACCGTCCTCGAACCACTTGTAGAACGGTGCATTGCTTTCGTCGAGCACCTTGGTGAAAGGCTTGCTCCAGTGCAGCTGCTCGCGCGCATGGCGTGCCCAGAAGCCTTCGTAGTCGCGCCCGGCCTCGTCGCATAGTGCCTGGTAGGCCTCCATGCTGGGGATTGCGGCCTGCTTTGCGAATGACTCCGGGGGATTGAAAACGCGATGCTCCTGCATCACCGATTCGATGGCGGACATTTATTTGTCTCCTGATTTGGCGTGGCTGCTTGGCTGCAAACTTACGCCCGACGGCTTACTGAATCCTGACGTGGTGCCTGGCAGCGGCAAACCCGCCCGAAATCGGCCCTGCCCTGCTGCAACGCAGCATGCACACGGGCGCCGCCAGCCAGGCACGCCCTCCACGAAGCCGTCCGCGTGGCGATGTGCAGCCTTCTCCATTAGGCTAGCACAGCTATAATGCCGCGAGCCCTATTCCCAACATGGCGCTGCGGCATTCGCCGGGTTTCCGTGCGCCGCACGCAGCACGCGCACGCCAYGCCGCCTTGCCTATCCACTCCCTCCTCCTGATCGCCGCGATGGCCCTCGTCGGCAGCAATGTCGGACTGGGCAAGGCCATCGTGGCCTATGTGCCGATCCTGCTGTTCGCGCTGCTGCGCTTTGCCATCGCCATCGCATGCCTGGCGCCCTGGTACCGGCCCGCGCGCATGCGAGCCGTGTCGCGCGGCGAGTGGACCAACCTGTTCCTGCAGGCGTTCTTCGGCACCTTCCTGTTCACGCTGCTGATGCTGGGCGGCGTGCGCCTGACCAGCGCCATGGCCGCGGGCGTGATCACCAGCACCATCCCGGCCACGGTCGCCCTGTTGTCCTGGCTGATCTTGCGTGAACGCCTGTCGCGCCGCACGGTCTTCTCGGTCTTGCTGGCGGTGGCCGGCATCGTGGTGCTGAACGTGGCGCGCGGACCGGAACATGGCGGTGGCGGCGGCGTGAACAGCGGCGGGCATGCGCTGCTCGGCAACCTGATGATCATGGGCGCGGTGATCTGCGAGTCGATCTACGTGATCCTGTCGCGGCGCCTGGCGCAAACGCTTGCCGCCATCGAGATCTGCGCGTACACGCACCTGATCGGCGGGCTGTTGATGTTGCCGCTGGGCCTCGTGCCGCTGCTGACGTTCGACATGACCTCCGTCCCCGCCGGCATCTGGCTGATGCTGCTGTGGTACGCGCTGTCGGCCAGCATCTTCTCGTTCTGGCTGTGGATGAAGGGCGTGCGCCATGTGCCGGCGCAACTGGCCGGTGTGTTCACCGCAGTGCTGCCGGTTGCGGCGGCCACCTACGGGATCGTCTTCCTGGGCGAGCAGCCGGGCTGGGCGCATGGCGTGGCGCTGGCCTGCGTGCTGGCCGGCATCGCGCTGGCAAGCTGGCCGGGGCCGCTCGCCAGCCGGGCGTGGCGGGACGACAGGAACGCAGCGGGCGGCACTGGCCGGGATCGGGCAGGCTGAGCGGGTCGAAATGCCGGATGTGCTGGATGTACGGGATTTGCGCGATTCGCGGTATTTGCGGGATTTGCGAAATCTGCGCAATGTACAATCGCGGCCTCTCCCTTACGACCAGCTTTCAATACCCATGGCATCGAATCCCATGTCGAACCAGCCCAGGCGGCTCAACCCGCTTGCCAGCCTGATCTTCTCTTCGCGCTGGCTGCAACTGCCGCTCTATCTCGGCCTGATCGTCGCGCAGGCGGTCTACGTCTATCACTTCGGCGTCGAGGTCTGGCACCTGGTGGCGCACGCGACCGAGTATGACGAGACCAAGTTCATGCTGGTCGTGCTGGGCCTGATCGACGTAGTCATGATCTCCAACCTGCTGATCATGGTGATCGTCGGAGGCTACGAGACGTTCGTCTCCCGCCTGGGGCTGGACAACCACCCGGACGAGCCGGAATGGCTCGACCATGTCAACGCCGGCGTGCTCAAGGTCAAGCTGTCGATGGCGCTGATCAGCATCTCCTCGATCCACCTGCTCAAGACCTTCATCGACGCCGACCAGCGTGCCCCGAACACCATCATGTGGCAGGTGATCATCCACCTCTCTTTCCTGCTGTCGGCAGTGGCAATGGCTTTCGTGGACAAGCTGGTGTCGCATGCCCCGCCCGCGGGCGGGCACGAGAAGGCACACTGAGCCTGGCGTGCCGCGCACTGCCGGCCATGAAACCGCAGCCCCGGCTGCGGTTTTTTTTGCCCGCGGCACGGGTGTCGGGTACGCCGCACGCCACGCCCCCCGAGTCACTTTCCGCAATGTCGACACGCGCATGCAGGCCGGCGCCCGCCCCCGCCGCGGTGTATCATCCCGGGTTGAATTTCCCCTCGACTGTCCCCCCATAAAAATGACTGTCATCAAGCAAGAAGACCTCATCCAGAGCGTCGCCGACTCCCTGCAGTACATCAGCTACTACCATCCGATGGACTACATCACCAGCCTGGGCCGAGCCTACGAGCTGGAACAAAGTCCGGCCGCCAAGGATGCGATCGCGCAGATCCTGACCAACAGCCGCATGTGCGCGGAGGGCAAGCGCCCGATCTGCCAGGACACCGGCATCGTCACGATCTTCGTCAAGGTGGGCATGGACGTGCGCTGGGATGGCGCCACCATGGGGCTGTCGGACATGATCAACGAGGGCGTGCGCCGCGGCTACACCCATCCGGACAACGTGCTGCGCGCCTCCATCGTCAGCCCGCCCGAAGGTGGCCGCAAGAACACCAAGGACAACACACCGGCCGTGATCCACTATGAAGTGGTGCCGGGCAACACGGTGGACATCCAGGTCGCGGCCAAGGGCGGCGGCTCGGAGAACAAGTCGAAGTTCGTCATGCTCAACCCGTCCGACTCGATCGTCGACTGGGTGCTCAAGACCGTGCCGACCATGGGCGCCGGCTGGTGCCCGCCCGGCATGCTGGGCATCGGCATCGGCGGCACCGCCGAGAAGGCCATGGTCATGGCCAAGGAATCGCTGATGGATCCGATCGACATCCAGGACATCATCGCCCGCGGCCCGCAGGACTGGATCGAGGAAATGCGCGTCGAACTGTACGAGAAGGTCAACGCGCTGGGCATCGGCGCGCAGGGCCTGGGCGGCCTGGCGACCGTGCTGGACGTCAAGATCATGGGCTACCCGACCCACGCGGCTTCCAAGCCGGTGGCGATGATCCCGAACTGCGCGGCCACCCGCCACGTGCACTTCACGCTGGACGGCAGCGGCCCGGCCAAGCTCGAGGCGCCTGACCTGTCGGCCTGGCCGAAGGTGGAGTGGGCACCGAACACCGAGACCTCCAAGCGCGTCGACCTGAACACTCTCACGCCCGAGGAAGTCGCTTCGTGGAAGCCGGGCCAGACCCTGCTGCTCAACGGCAAGATGCTGACCGGCCGCGACGCCGCGCACAAGCGCATCGCCGACATGCTGGCCAAGGGCGAGAAGCTGCCGGTCGATTTCACCAACCGCGTGATCTACTACGTCGGCCCGGTGGATCCGGTGCGCGATGAAGCCGTGGGGCCGGCCGGCCCGACCACCGCCACGCGCATGGACAAGTTCACCGAGATGATGCTGGCCGAGACCGGCCTGATCTCGATGATCGGCAAGGCCGAGCGCGGCCCGGTGGCGATCGAGGCGATCAAGAAGCACAAGTCGGCCTACCTGATGGCGGTCGGCGGCGCGGCTTACCTGGTGGCCAAGGCAATCCGCCATGCGAAGGTTGTCGGCTTCGAGGACCTCGGCATGGAAGCGATCTACGAGTTCGACGTCAAGGACATGCCCGTGACGGTGGCCGTGGACAGCGAAGGCACCTCGGTGCACAAGACCGGCCCCGCCGAATGGCAGGCCAAGATTGCCAAGATCCCGGTCGCCGCGCTGTAAGTCGGCTGCTCGATGACAGCCTCGCTGTCGACGCAAAGCCGGGTCGCTCGACCCGGCTTTTTGCTTGCCGGCCTCCCCTGTTTTCCACTATGCCCCACGCACTCGTGAACAACGCACCCATCGGCATCTTCGATTCCGGGCTTGGCGGCCTGTCGGTCTTGCGCGAGGTCCGCGCCCTGCTGCCGCACGAGTCGCTGCTATACCTGGCCGACTCAAGGTACAACCCCTATGGCGAGAAGCCCGAGCGCTTTGTCGAGGAGCGCACGCTGCAGGCCTGCGAGTGGCTGGTGGCGCAGGGCTGCAAGGCGCTCGTGATCGCCTGCAACACAGCGACCATGCATGCGGTGCACACGCTGCGCGAACGGCTGGCGCTGCCCATCATCGGCGTCGAGCCCGGCCTCAAGCCGGCAGCCGCCGCGAGCCGCAGCAAGGTGGTTGGCGTGCTGGCCACCGGCAACACCCTGAAGAGCGCGAAGTTCGCGCGGCTGCTGGCCTCGCTCGAAGGCGAGAGCCGCTTCGTCTGCCAGGCCGGTGCCGGACTGGTGTCGTTGATCGAGCAAGGCGATATCTCCGGACCGGCCGTGCGCGAAAAGCTCGACGCGTATCTGGCGCCGATGCTGGACGCCGGCGCCGACACGCTGGTGCTCGGCTGCACGCACTACCCCTTCCTTTCCGACACCGTGCGCGGCATGGTCGGCGAACGGCTGGCGCTGGTCGATACCGGCAGCGCCATTGCGCGGCAGCTGCAGCGCAAGCTGGCCGAGCACGGCCTGGCCGCCGGGCCCGGGGCGGCGCCCCGCGACCGTTACGTCACGACCAGGGACGCGGCGCATCTGCGCGACATGGCCGCCGCGCTGCTGCATGTGGAGGCACGCACCGAGATGGTGGCGATCGAGCCCGCGCCCGCGCTCGGCTGAGCCGACTCGCCGTCCTCCTGCCCGCCCCGCTACTGGAGAAAGCCCAGCGGCCGCCGCTGCCGCACGTCGGGCTTGACCGCATGTTCCTGGCGCAGTTGCGCCAGGAATTCGTCTGGCGTCAGCGACTCGCCCAGCAAGCCGCATTGCCGCTTGACGGTGGCGAAGTCGCCCGGCGTCAGGCAATCCATGCGGGCCAGTTCCTCGCGCATGGTGCTGTCAAGCCGTTCGGCATCGCCGTCCAGCGCTTCCTCCACGAACATCGCCGCGCGCTGATCCGGCTTGAGTGGCAGGAAGCGGATCTTGAACGAGAAACGCCGCAGCGCGGCTTCGTCGATGCGCTCGAACAGGTTGGTGGTGCAGACGAAGATGCCGTTGAAGCGCTCCATGCCCTGCAGCATCTCATTGACTTCGGAGACCTCGTAGTTGCGCACGGCGTTCTGGCGGCTCTGCATGAAGCTGTCGGCTTCGTCGAGCAGCAGCACCGCGCCGTCTTCCTCGGCACGCGCGAACATGGCGGCGATCTGCTGCTCGGTCTCGCCCACGTATTTGCTCATCAGGTCAGAGGCGCGGCGGATCATCAGCGGCTGCTCCAGCGCCGTAGCGATATGCTCCGCCAGCGCCGTCTTGCCGGTGCCGGGCGGCCCGTAGAAGCACAACGTGCCGCGCTGGCGCGCCTTGAGCGCCTGCACGATCTTCCCCACCTCGTAGCGCGTCTCGAGGTTGAGATAGTCGAGGCGATAGTGCGTGACCACCGGACGCACCTCCGCCTCCGGGCGCAGGCCCATGGCACGGTCGGCATGGTCGAGCTGGCGCAGGATGAGCGCCTCCACCGGCTCGGCCACGCCCGGCCGGGCAAGCTGCACGAAGCGCGCAGCCGATTGCACCTGTGCCGGGGTCAGCGTCTTGCGCGCGGCCAGAGAGGCGATAAAGGCATCGCTCACGTCGAGCGCGCCGAGGTGCTTGCGGATGATGTTCTCGCGCACCAGTGGCGGCGGGATCTTCAGCTCCAGGTGGAACTGGAAGCGGCGCAGGTAGGCCGGGTCGATCTGCCGTATCGAGTTGGATATCCAGATCACCGGCACCGGATTCTGCTCCAGCGTCTGGTTGACCCACGCCTTGCCGTTCACCGAGCCGCGTGGATCTTCCTGCCCGAACAGGCTGGTCAGCTCGCGCGCGCTGCCGGGAAACACGTCCTCCACCTCGTCGAACAGCAGCGCCGTGCGCGGGCGGCCGCGCAGGAAGGCCTGCGACACCTGCAGCGAGCGATAGCGGTCCTTGCCCGAGAGGCTGTTGCCGTCGCGGTCGAGGCAATCCACTTCGTACAGCTCGCAGCCTGCTTCGCGCGCCAATAGCCTGGCGAACTCGGTCTTGCCGGTGCCGGGCGGGCCGTAGATCAGCACGTTGACCCCGCAGGCGTGCTGGCTGGTGGCGTTGGACAGCAGCGCCGAGAGATAGCGCGCATCGGTCTCGACGTGCGGATAGTCGCCGGTGCCCAGCGTGGGCGCCGCGGCAGGCCGCGTGAACACAGCCATCATCTCCGCCTCGTTGGCGTAGTTGCCCAGCAGCACGTGCAGCAGGCGGTCGGACAGGCGCATCAGGTCGCCGAGGTCGGTCACGCTGTTCTCGGGCAGCGGCTGCTCGATCAGGTTGAGCGTCTCCAGGCGCGAGCCGGGCCGCAGCGAGGCGGCCACCGCTGCCGGGCTGGCGCCGGTCAGCCCGGCCAGGATCTGGAAGGCCTCCTGGCTATGCGCCACCTTGCAGTCCACCATCACGGCGCGCAGGTCGCGCTTGTACTTGGCCAGCGCGGCGTACAAGAGCAGCTTGCGCTCATGCTCCGGCAAGTCCAGCACGTGGCTGAGCATGTCGATATTGCGCACCAGCAGCACACGCTCGCCGTCCAGGCGCGTAGCCAGCGCGGCCGCGGAGACGTCGAACACGGCGAACATGTCCTTGGCGTGGTGCTTGACGTATTCGTCGAGGTAGTAGAACAGCGCGCTCTCGTCGAAGGCGCTGTTCCATTGGCCGTGCCGCTCCAGGAATTCCTCCGGCGTCAGGCGCGCGGCGCCCTTCCAGGCGGGCATGTCGGCGCAGCGCGCGGCCAGGAAGCGCTGCACGCGCAACACCACGCCGTAGGGCCACACCATGTCCTGTGCGCTGACGGTCAGGATGTCGTTGATATTGCTGCGCAGGTTGAAACGCGGCCCCAGCGCGCACACCACGCGCAGGGCGAACTGGGCGCACATCCAGTCGAGCGCGGAAGTGCACGGCGAGCCGGCAGCGGCACGCAGGAGCGTCGAGCGGTCATCATCGGCGAAACGGGTGAAGTCCATGGCCTGATCCTCTCGCACGGGGAGCGCCGTCGGGGCGCGACGAATTGCTCTTCTTTTTTCCTATGCTAGCGCGCTTTGTGGCAGATCGGGCATTGCCGGCAACCCTGTGCCGTAAGGGCCGCGAATTTTGCCTGGCCATCGGTTGCGGGAGTGGAAAGCAAAAGCAAAATCGGCGTATAAAGACGGCTGCGCGAACGAAAGAAGCCGGCCGCCGCAAGACCGCGGAGGGCGAGCACGAAATGATCTCGCCTCCACGAAAGGCCGCATTGCGCAGAATGCCAACAAATAAGAATCATTATCGTTTATACTGATGGCCTGACACGCTGCCCCTAGAGCGGCGCTCCCACCGGCATACCCTGTTGAAGGAGCGTTTATCATGGAATTGCTGCTTAGCTTGCTGGTCGGTTGTGGCATCTCGCTGATCCTGTTCTATCGCAAATAGGCCCTATCGCTAATAAAGCCGGCGCCGCGCCAGACCGCCGACATCTGCTGTTTTCACATGTTCGATCAACGTTTTCTCAAGATCACGCTAGCCGTCCTGTTGTTCCACGTCGGCCTGCTTTACCTGATCCAGAGCGGGCTGGGGCGCAAGATCACGGAAGCCGTGATCTCCCCCGAAATCGTCGCCCGCATCATCCCGCTCGAACCACCGCAGAAGCCTGCGGTCGAGACGCCCAAGCCAAAGCCGGAAACCCCGCCCAAGCAGGTCAAGGTCACTACGCCCAAGCCCACGCCGCCGCAGCCCAGGCCCACGCCGCTGCCGGTACCGTCGCTGCCGCCCACGCCAAACGCCGTGGAAGCGCCGCCGGCACCGCCCGCGCCGCCTGCGCCGCCGGCACCTGCGCCTGAGCCGGCCGCTCCCGTGTCGTCCGCGCCGCGCGCCGTCGGCATCGGTGAAATCCAGTGCACGCCGCCGCAACCGGCTTATCCGTCGCAATCGCGTCGCATGGGCGAAACCGGCAAGGCCGTTGTCCGCCTGACCACGGATGAGAGCGGCAAGGTGGTAAAGACCGCGATCGTCAGCTCGAGCGGGTCCTCACGCCTGGACCAGGCCGCCGTGGATGCGGTCCAGCGCATGCGCTGCAAGCCATACATGGATAACGGTCGCGCCGTGGCGGTCACCGCCCAGCAGCCGATCGGCTTCGAACTCAACTGATTTCAATACCGACCTCACCAGGAACCATCATGCAGGACCTAGGACTTTCGCATCTCTGGWCGCAAGGCGATTTCGTCATGCGMGCSACCGCCATCATTCTGCTCATCATGTCGCTGGCTTCGTGGATCGTCATCCTCACCAAGGCATGGGATCTTGTCCGCCTGAAGAAGATGGCCCACGGCGCGGAGAAGCGCTTCTGGCATTCCGACGATTTCGACCATGCCCTCGAGACGCTCGGCGGCAACGATGCCAACCCGTTCCGCACGCTCGCCGTGACCGGCAAGGAAGCCACCCAGCACCACCGCGCCAGCCAGCCCCAGCTGCATGACGTGATGGACATTTCCGACTGGCTGACCCGCTCGCTCAAGAGCGCCATCGACGACGCCGTCGCGCGCATGCAGTCCGGCCTGGCAGTGCTGGCATCGGTCGGCTCGACCGCGCCGTTCGTCGGCCTGTTCGGCACCGTCTGGGGCATCTACCATGCACTGATCAATATCGGCGCCTCCGGCGTGCCGACCATCGACAAGGTGGCCGGCCCGGTGGGCGAATCGCTGATCATGACCGCGTTCGGCCTGGCCGTGGCGATCCCGGCAGTGCTGGGCTATAACGCGCTGAGCCGCGGCAACAAGGGCGTGATCTCCAAGCTGAATCGCTTTGCCCACGACCTGCACGCATACTTCGTGACCGGCGCCCGCGTGCGCCCGAGCAATTCCCGTGGCGCCACCGACGATGCCGGCATGCGCCTCGCCGTCAAGAACCAGTAAGGCCGCAGCAAGGCAAGAAGGAAGTCATCATGGCATTCGGTACCCTCGACGGAGACGATGACGAGGTGATGAGCGAGATCAACATGACGCCGCTGGTCGACGTCATGCTGGTGTTGCTGATCATCTTCATCATCACCATTCCCGTGATCAACCACGCGGTCAAGATCGACCTGCCGCGCGCAACCAACACGCCCAACGATCCCAAGCCGCAGAGCATCAACCTGTCGATCGATGCGGCCGGCAAGGTGTTCTGGAACCAGGTCGAGGTGGACGAGGCAGCGCTCGACGCCAACATCTCGGAGGCGGCCCAGCAGCAGCCGCAGCCTGAACTGCACCTGCGCGCCGACCGCGACGTCCGCTACGAACGCGTGGCCGAAGTCATGGCTGCCGCGCAGCACGGCGGGCTGGGCAAGATTGGCTTCATCACCGAGCCCAAGCACTGAGCCGGTTGAAGCAAGCAGCGAAAAGGGCACTCCACGGAGTGCCCTTTTTTATTTGGCGTGATGCCTTTCGTCGCCCTCTCCCCTGCTCTCTTGCAGGGCCTTGTCGCACGCCGCAGACAGCGCCAGGTTTTTGCATCGGGCCATTGAAAAACGCTATTGTAATGATAACGGTTCTCATTTAAGATTAGACCAACTTGAACCCGGTCGTGATGGCGCGCAGCCCGCTTCGCCACCACAGACCACCGGACCGGAGCCTACCGATGAGCACTCTGACCCTGCCGCTGTCGCAACCCGCAGTCACCCGTCGCCGCCTGTCCCTGCGCCGGATCGAGGTCGCCCCTGGCAAGCCCGCGCAAGCGCGGCGCGAGACCACGGCCAGCGCGGCAATCGAATCGATGAAGTCCGCCGTGGCCGCCCTGCCCGCGCGCCTCGAAGCCCTTGTGCGCGACAGCCTGCCCGCCGCGCCGGCGAGCGATGCGGTGCCGCTGGAAACGCTGATGCGCGGCAATAACCTGCTGCCGATCCTGCACAACGGCGAGGTCTACACGCTGCGCATCACGCGCTACGGCAAGCTGATCCTGACGAAGTAAGTCCCCCTGCCGCGCGGTCGCCGCGGCAGCGCATGCCACAAGGAAGGGAAGGAAGGGACTGCGTCGGGAGAAACGCCCGCGGGAACCCGCAGGCAGTGCGCACGGCCGGCAACGGCCGCGGCACGGCAGGCAAGACAGCGATCCGGCGCGGTTGGCGCCAGTGCCGCCGGCAGTGAGCGGGGCTCCCCGCCGGCAGGTGCTTCTACAGCCTTGGGGGCAAGCCTCAGACGCCCACCAGGGCGGCGATGCCGGTGCGCGCGATCTGCGCGTCTTCGGTCGACTTCACGCCCGACACGCCGACGGCGCCCACCACCTGCTCATTGACGATGATGGGCACGCCACCTTCGAGCATGCCTTGCAGCATCGGCGCGGTCATGAACGAGTGACGGCCGTTGTTGATCATGTCTTCGTAGACCTTCGACTCGCGGCGGCCCAGCGACGCCGTGCGCGCCTTCTCGGTGGCGAGGTAGCTCGAGATCGGCGCGGCGCCGTCCAGGCGCAGCAGGGCCAGCAGGTGGCCACCATCATCCACGATGGCGATCGACACCGCCCAGTGGTGATTCTTGGCCTCGACCTCTGCTGCGGCCAGCACCTTTTTCACATCGTCTGCCGTCAGCACGGTTTTTTGCTGCATACCACTCTCCTCGAAATCGGTTCGGTAATTCAGTTCAATGAGCCGGAAGTATAGCGCCCCGGACATTGGCATGACCACGGCACACTGCCTGTGGCCGCCATGAACCCAGGAAAGCAAAAAGCCCGCGCGAGGCGGGCCTTTTGCTGACTGCAGCGCTGCCGTGCGCAACGCTGCCAGAGCTTGTCAGGCTCCGTCGGTGAACTGGTCGCGGCGATCGCCAACCTTGGCGCCGTCGGTGTACGGGTCAACCTTGCCCATCTTGGCGCCATCGGTGAACGGGTCAACCTTGCCCATCTTGGCGCCATCGGTGAACGGGTCAACCTTGCCCATCTTGGCGCCGTCGGTGTAGGGGTCGGCCTTGGCGATGCCAGCGGCGAATGCGGAAGCGGAGAGTGCGGAAAGCGCGGTCAGTGCTACGATCGCCACCAGGCTGTTCTTGATCTTCATGGTCGGATCCTTTTGGGTAGTAGTGTGCTGGAGCGGCACTGGACGAGAACAACTTTGCGGAATCATTTCATCGCAGTGCAACACAGGCAGTGTAGGTGAAAACCCTAATAAAGATCCAGCCAACCGTTTGATGAAACTATTCAAATAATTTGACCCCACTACCAGCGCGGGAACCACCAGCGTTTTGCCGCGTCGGCAGTGCTTTTCCGGGATGCGCCGGAAAAATCAAAGGGCCCCGCGGGGCCCTTTTTTACGATCCGCGCAAGACAGATCGTTCATGCTTATCGCCAGTGGCGATGCTCGTGGCGCCAGTGTCCCGGCGGGCCATAGTCGCCGCGACCGTAGTAGCCGCGACCGTAATAGCCGCGACCATAGTAGCGCGGGCCGTAATAGCCGGGGCCGTAGTAGACCGGGGCCGGACGCACCACGACCGGCGGCGGACCATAGTAGACCGGCGCGGGAGCTACCATCACCGGAGGTGCTGCAATGTACGCGGGCGGCGGATAGTACGCCGGGCCGCCAACCACCACGCCGGGAACACCGACCGCCACGCCGACGCTGACATGCGCCATTGCCGCACCCGATGYCATCACCCCCAGCAATGCAAGTCCTGCGAGCAGCCAACGTTTCATGATCCTTGCCTCTTGCAAGTCGTTATTCGATAAGCCGTATTGTAGGGGCTACCCGAATTCCAGGTGAAACCGGGGGTTCTACATTGTTACGAGGCGTAACAAGCGCCACATATACACATGGCCGCCCCGGCTTGCGGTTGCGTAGCGCGGAGCTTGCATCACCGCGCCCAACCGAACACAATACCGGGCTTGCCGTGCGGCCGTGGAGAAATTGGTAGACTCAGCAGACTTAAAATCTGCCGCCCTTCCGGGCTTACGGGTTCGACCCCCGTCGGCCGCACCAGCAGCATTCCATCCGCTCAGGCCACCGCGCCGCAAAGTAGCGCACCGCCCAACACCAGGAACACGAACAGTGCGCCAGCCAGCGCCAGCGGCTTGCGTCCTGCGCGCAGCAAGGTTCCGATGCGCGTGTGCAGTCCGATCGCCAGCATCGCGCAGGCAAGCAGCCAGTTGTCGAAGGCCAGCAGCGCGGGCTTCCAGTCCTGCGGCACCATGCCGGCGGAATGCACGGCCATGACCGCCACAAACCCGACTGCGAACCACGGCACGGCCTTCAGGATCGCGCGCCAGGGGCGTGCACCGTGCGCGGCCTCGTCTGCGCCTTCGGCATGCGCCTTCGGCCACAATGCCAGCACCAGCAGCAACGGCCCGAGCGCCAGCACCCGCACCATCTTCGCCACCACCGCGGCGTCCGCGGTGGCGTCGCTGACCATCTTGCCCGAKGCGATGACCTGYGCCACCTCGTGCAGCGTTGCCCCCGTGTAGATGCCGAACGTGCGCTCGCTGATGGCCCAGTGCCAGTGCTGCGTGGCCAGTTCGAACAGATAGGGATAGAGCAGCATGCCGGCCGTGCCGAACAGTACGACGGTGGCGACTGCCACCGCGGTCTGCCGGTCATCGGTGCGCACCACGGAAGCCACCGCGATGGCCGCGGCAGCGCCGCATACCGCACTGCCCGCGCTCACCAGGATCGCCTCGCGCCGGCTCAGGCCCAGCAGGGAAGTGCCGATCCAGACGCCGACCAGCAGCGTCGCCACGAGCATGGCCAGCGGCACCAGCACGCCGGCCGCGCCCAGATCGACGATGGCGCCGAAAGTCAGCCGCAGCCCGTACAGCGCCACGCCGAGGCGCAGCAACTGCTGGCGGGCCAGCTGCATGCCGGGCGCCAGCGGCGTCAGCCAGCGCTGCGGCAAGGTATTGCCCGCGATCATGCCGGCAAACATCGCCAGCGTCAGCGCGCTCATGCCCAGGTGCGAGACCGCGGGATGCGCCGAGAAGACCATCGCCAGCCAGGCAATGAAGCCTAGCGGGAGCAGTGTCAGTAACCTGGCAGCCCATGAAGGCGGCTCGGCGCCGAGATTGGCAGCTACGGTCGAGGGTGCGGAAGACATGGCAGGCTCGCTATTTATCCCTGCAGCAAGGCGGCTTCGGGACGTATTGGAAGATGACCTCAGAGTACTGAGCCGCCCTAAACCTGTAAAACAGGTAATATCGTTTTACCTTACCTGAATTTCAGATATGAACCAGCGCCCGCTCCGCCTCACCCTGCGCCAGCTTTCCGTCTTTGTCGCCGTAGCGCAGCACGGCAGCACGGTGGCGGCGGCGGAAGCACTGGCCATGTCCCAGTCGGCCGTGAGCGCCGCGCTGGCGGACCTGGAAACCGCGCTGGGCGGCGCGCTCTTCGATCGCGTCGCGCGCCGGCTCAGCATCAATGAAACCGGCCGGATGTTCTTCCCGCGCGCACTGTCGTTGCTCGACCAGGCGCATGAGCTGGAGCGCTTCACCGTCCAGCCCGGCGTGCAGCTGCGCATCGCCGCCAGCAACACCATCGGCAGCTATATCCTGCCCGCCCTGCTGGCTGGCTTTCGCCACGCGCAGAGCGGCCCGTGCACGCTGGACATGCGCATCGGCAATACGCGCGACGTGCTGCAAGCGCTACTGCACTTCGAAGCGGATATCGGCCTGATCGAAGGCACCTGCCACGAACGCGACCTGCGCAGCGCGCACTGGCGCGACGATGTCATGGTGGTGGTGGTAGGCCCTGCGCATCCGCTGGCCGGCAGGCCCGGCGACCTGGCCGCCTTGCGCGACGCCGACTGGGTAGTCCGCGAACCCGGCTCGGGCACGCGCGAGGTCATCGAGCAGCGGCTGGCGCCACTGCTTGGCGAATTGCGCTTTGCGCTGGAACTCGGCAATACCGAAGCCATCAAGCGCGCCGTGATGAGCGGCTACGGCGTGAGCTGCCTGTCGCTGCAGGTGGTGGAAGACGAACTGCGGCGCGGCACGCTGGTAGCGCTGCGCGAAGGCCTGCCCGATGTGGTGAGGCCGCTGCAGCTCGTGGTCCACCAGGACAAGTACCCTACGCAGGGCCTGCTTGCCTTCACCGAGTATCTGCGCCGCGACGCGGCCGCGGAACAGGCCCGCGCGGAACAGGACGGCGCAGCATAGACGTGCTCAGGCCGGCTGCGGATCGGCTTCGCTCTGCTGTTTCGCGTTGTAGCGGTCGAGCAGGTGGAACAGCAGCGGATTGAGCACGATGGACAGCAGCGCGCCGGCCAGGATCAGCGCCTGGCCGCGCTCCGGCAAGATCTTCAGGTAGACGCCGAGGCCGGCGAGAATGAAGGAGAACTCGCCGATCTGGGCCAGGCTGACCGCAATGGTCATGCCGGTGCGCGTGGAATGCCCGAACACGCGCACGATGCACAGCGCTGCCACCGACTTGCCCACCACGATGATAAACAGCGTGGCCAGCACGCCCCACGGATCCGTGATCAGTACCATGGGATTGAACAGCATGCCCACCGACACGAAGAACAGTACCGCGAATGCATCGCGCAGCGGCAGGGACTCCTCCGCCGCGCGATGGCTGAACTCCGATTCGGCCAGCACCATGCCGGCAAAGAACGCGCCCAGCGCGAACGACACGCCGAACAGTGAGTAGGCGCCGAACGCCACGCCCAGCGCCGTGGCCAGCACCGCGAGCCGGAACAATTCGCGGCTGCCGGTCCAGACGATGCGCTCCAGCATCCACGGAATAAAGCGGCGGCCGACCACCAGCATCACCGCGACGAAGGCCGCGACCTTGCCCAGCGTGGAGAACACCGTGAACAGGATCTCGCCGGATCCCGGCGCGGCCGCCGCATCCGCGCCCTCCCCCGCCGGCGCGAGCAAGCCGGCGACCGCCGGCAGCAGCACCAGCGTCAGCACCATCGCGAGGTCTTCCACGATCAGCCAGCCAACGGCGATGCGCCCCTGCGGCGACTCGACCAGGTCGCGCTCCTGCAAGGCCTTGAGCAGCACCACCGTGCTGGCCACCGACAGCGCGAGGCCGAACACCAGGCCCGGCCCCCACTCCCAGCCGAAGCCCCACGCCACGCACATGCCGAGCACCGTGGCAATGGCGATCTGCACCACCGCGCCCGGGATGGCGATCTTCTTCACCGCCATCAGGTCCTTGAGCGAGAAATGCAGGCCAACGCCGAACATCAGCAGGATCACGCCCAGTTCCGCCAACTCCGGCGCCAGCGCCTGGTCCGCGGTGTAGCCCGGCGTATGCGGCCCTACCACGATGCCCGCGCACAGGTAGCCGATCAGCGGGGGCAGCCTGAGCCGGTTGGCCAGCGCACCCAGGATGAATGCCAGGACAAGGCCGCCGACGATCGTGCTGATAAGCGGGGTAGCGTGATGCATGCGTTGTGGATTCCTCGTGGGGTGCCGGGAAGGCATTGACTGGACGGCCCGCCCGCCCCCGCACGGTGCAAATGCCGGGGACCACAAGGCATCCCCGCGCACCGCGGCGTGCGACGCCGGGAGGGCCAGGGAGATACCACGCTGATCGGGGAGAACGGGAACGGAAGTCTTGCAGCAGCCCTCGGGCGCAACGCGGCGCGGTCCATGCGGACGACATGGGCGCGCGCTCCAGGTCGGATAGCCCCTGAACGCCCTGTGAAGACTACGACATGCAATGTAACACGATCATCCGCGCGTCAAAGCGCGGAATCGCCAGGCAATGTGCCCCTATAAGCGCCGAGGCTGGCACTGTGATGCGGATCTGGCCGCGCGCAGCGGCCATGCACGGGACGGGCCGGCCGCGGCTAGGCAGCCGCTGGCGACAGCCGGAAAGTCGCCACCGTATCGCGCAGCCTGTGCGACTGCTCTTCAAGCGATTGCGCGGCCGCTGCGGCCTCTTCCACCAGTGCCGCGTTCTGTTGCGTCACCTCGTCCATCTGCCCGACCGCCTGGTTGACCTGCTCGATACCCGTGCTCTGCTCCCGCGAAGCGGCGGCGATTTCGCTGATGATGTCCGATACGCGCCGCACGGCCTGGCGCAGATCCGTCATGGTCCTGCCGGCGTCCTCGGCCTGCGACGAGCCCTTGCGCACGGTGTCCACCGAGGTATCGATGAGATCCTTGATTTCCCTCGCGGCGCTCGAAGAACGCTGGGCCAGGCTACGCACCTCGCCGGCCACCACCGCGAAGCCCCGCCCCTGTTCGCCGGCACGCGCCGCCTCCACCGCGGCATTGAGCGCCAGGATATTGGTCTGGAAGGCAATGCCTTCGATCAAGTTCGTGATCTCGGCAATGCGGGCGGAACTGGTGCTGATGGCACCCATGGTGTCCACCATCTGCTGCACCGCCGTGGCGCCATGCTCCGCGACGTCTGCGGCGTTATCCGCCAGCCCGCTGGCCTGGCGCGCGTTGTCGGCGTTCTGTCGCACGGTCGCGGTCAGCTGCTCCATGCTGGCTGCGGACTGCTCCAGCGAAGCGGCCTGTTGCTCGGTGCGCGAGGACAAATCCGCGTTGCCGGCCGCAATCTGCTGTGCGGCCGTGCTGACCGAGTCGGTCGACATGCGCACCGCGCGCAGCGCCGATGCGACCCGCTCGATCAGATGGTTGAAAGCCACCGCGGTACGCCCGATCTCATCCTTGTGCCGCACCAGGGCCCGGCGGTCGAGATCAAGCGAATCGCTGACATAGCGCAGGGTTTCTTCGATCTCGGCCAGGCTGCCATGGATGCGCCGATAGAGCGAATAACCCATCGCCACGCAGGTCGCGAAGGCAAGGGCGATGATGACCGAGAACATCTTCAGCGCCGCCTCGTAGGCAGCGCCATTGCGCGCGACCACCTCCTCGCCCAGGCCGGCGTTGTAGGCAACGTGTTCGTTGATGGCGGCGCGCAGCTCCACCGCCGCGTCGTACAGCGAGCCGCCCATCAGCATGCCTAGCGCAGTCGCGCTATCGCCGGCAGCGAACCGCTCCAGGAAGCGCTCGCGCTCGGCGCGGTAGCGTTTGGCCGCGGCACGGTCCGCCTCGAGCAGTTTGCGATCGGCGTCACCGGACAGGATGCTGCGCTGATAGTAGGCGAGCTTCTCATCGAAGCTCTTGTCGGCCGCCGCCAGCGCCGCGAGCGCCTCTGCGCGGCCCGCGTCGGTTGGCGACAAGGGATAGAGATAGGTAGCGAGCCGCATGCTGCTGACGGTGTCCCGAAGGTCGCTCAGCGTGCGCACGCTGGCCAGGGTGTTGTCATTGAAATAGGAAAACCGCTCCTGCGCCGAGCGCAATTGCCAGATGCCGTCGAGCCCTACGGCGAGCATGGCGAACAGGAGCAGCGACAAGGTGGCGAGCAGGCGTTGAGTGATATTCATGGCGCATATTCCGGCGCCGCAGGCGCGAACGCCGATCCTCCAGATGGACAATGAAAGGGAACACCCGCGAGCGTGCGCAGGCGCGGCGCGTGCCGCCCCACCCGTTCCCGCAGGCCCAGGACTTCTGCTTGCAAAGCGCGCTTCCGACATCTCCGGATTTGGTGAGCCGTCTTTTGAATGGCTCCTCCTGCCTTTACGGCAAGGAGAGAAAAGCACTGAAGGGTTTTATGGATAAATAGTGAAATTGAACGACAAAGATAGGAGTAATCCGATTTTTTGACGAAGATAGAAAACAGATCACCCCGCGGCAGCAGGACCCCGACGCCCCGGGCAGGGGTCGATTCAGGAATGGCCGAGACTGCCCCCACCCGCGGCGGCAAGGACCGCGCCCGCGCTTGCGGGAGGGCGCGACCACGATCGGGCGCGTCCGCGCCCTGACTTCATCCACCCGGATACGCCCACCACCATCAGTCATGAGGCTGACTGCATGCATGTCGAAGGTCCGGTACGGTGCGCCACGCCACAAATCCGTGAAACTTCTGGTGGATAGCCTGCCCGTCGGCGCTTGCTTAGTCTTACTGGACCCGACCACTGAGGAACGCCATGTCGATCTCACTCACCCTCCGCCCAGTGTCCGTCGCGCGCTTCAGCCTTACTGCGTTGGCACTTGGACTTGCGCTCGGCGCCCAAGCCCAGACCCAAGCTCAGACCCAAGCTCAAGCCCCGGCCGAGATGCCAGCCGTGGCTACCGCGCAAGCGGATGCCTCGATCAAACCGGGAACACAGGTGGAGGTGGCTCCCGTAGCCGTGCAGTCCGAGACCTCGCCGTCGCGGCCGCAATCGATTACTGCTCCGGCCGAGGTGTTTGCTCCGCCACTGGCCATCCCCCGGGCTGCACTTCCGCCGGCGGAACCAGCCCAGGCACAGGCCGAGGCCCCGCAATCACCGCCTGCGGCCGCCGTTGCGGATACGCCTGCCCCGACGATGCCACGCCCGCCATTGATGGCGACGAGATCGCAACCGATGACACCGCGAACGGTGGGCGGTGTCACCTATATCTGCGGTGGCTCGGATAGCGAGGAGAACGAGCAGTTGACGCGCCTGGAGGAGCAGTACAACCTCGGCGTGGTCTTTACCGAGGGCCCGAATGGCGTATCCGCGACGGACGTGGATGTACGACTGCGCCGGCATGGCAGGGTGCTGGCATCCATCCCGGCGACAGGCCCGCGCTGCCTATTCAAGCTGCCGCCCGCAGACTACCGCGTGGAGGCCACTTACAAGGAACGCATGCAATACGTGATCGTGGAGACCGGGTCCATGGGGACAGGCTTGCGCTGGTAATCGCGTCCTGCCCTGATGCATATCGGGGATGTGGAGGACATGGCGGACATGGCAAGCAAGGATGGCCGGCATTGCGCACAACACCGGCGCCGGAAAGCAAAAAGCGCCACCGGCTAGGGTGGCGCTTTTTGCTTGAATCCTGGAGGCGGGGGTCGGAATCGAACCGGCGTACACGGCTTTGCAGGCCGCTGCATGACCACTCTGCCACCCCGCCGGGTGACTTGCTGCTGGATTGTAGCCGCAATCGCCCGACCCTGCCGGGGCCGCGCCTTGCGCACCATCATCACAAACAAAAAGGGAAGCGGCGCTTCCCTTTGGGATTTGGAGCGGGAGACGAGTCTCGAACTCGCGACCTCAACCTTGGCAAGGTTGCGCTCTACCAACTGAGCTACTCCCGCATTACATACCGCATAACTACTAAAAGTCGACCCGGATAATACACGGCATCGGCCGTCACCATCGAATCTGGCAAAAACTGGAGCGGGAGACGAGTCTCGAACTCGCGACCTCAACCTTGGCAAGGTTGCGCTCTACCAACTGAGCTACTCCCGCATGTTCCTGCTGACTTCTGAGCTAAAACGCAACTTCTGACCCGATATTGCTGCCATCTCGATGCGTTCTTGCTGCATTTCGCTTCGTTCGGTTTGTTTCGTCAGAAGCGAGAACAGGATTATTGCAAACCGGAACACCCTCGTCAAGCATATTTTTCACCGAGCCATTATTTTTGTGCGGTGGCTTCTCCGCCCAGCCGGCTACGCTCCCGGATCTGCGGCCAGGCGAGCTTCATGTAATAGAACATCGACCACAGCGTCAGCACGGCGGCCACATAGATCATCCACGTACCGAGCACCGAGGCGTCGACGATGCCGAGCAGGCTGTCATTGAACAACAGCAAGGGGATGGCGATCATCTGGAAAGTCGTCTTGAGCTTGCCGAGGAAATTGACGGCCACGCTCTTGGAAGCGCCGATCTGCGCCATCCATTCGCGCAGGGCCGAAATGGTGATCTCGCGGCCGATGATCACCAGTGCGATCAGGTCGGCGACGCGGCCCAGCGCCAGCAGCGAGAGCAGTGCCGCCGCCACCATCAGCTTGTCGGCCACCGGGTCGAGGAAGGCGCCGAATGACGAAGTCTGGTTCCAGCGCCGGGCAAGGAAGCCGTCCAGCCAGTCGGTGACCGCCGCCACGATGAAGAAACCGGCGGCCGTCATGTTCTTGGCGTGCATCGGGAGCCACGCCTCGGGCAGGTAGTACACCCCCACCACGAGAGGAATCATGGCAACGCGGAGCCAGGTCAGCAAGATCGGAATATTCAGCGGCATTGGGGGCTCGAAACGAGACAACGGCGATGGGTAACTCCGCGATTGTCGCCTATTTCAACGCCAGCCGAGCATTTCGCGCCGCGCGCGGCGCGCGCGGGTCCGAATCAATGCAGCTGGCGGTAGATTTCCTCGGCCAGCGCATGCGAGATGCCGTCGACACTCGCGATCTCGTCGATGCTGGCTGCCATGACCCCGCGCAAGCCGCCGAAGCGGGTCAGCAGCTTCTGCCTGCGACGCGCCCCGACGCCTTCGATCTCCTCCAGCCGCGAGGTGGTGCGCGCCTTGGCGCGGCGCGCGCGCATGCCGGTAATGGCGAAGCGGTGCGCCTCGTCGCGTATCTGCGCGACCAGCATCAGCGCCGCGCTGCCCTGCCCCAGTTCCAGCGACGGCCGTCCGTCGGCGAACACCAGCGTCTCCAGCCCGACCTTGCGGCCCTCGCCCTTGGCAACGCCGACCAGCAGGCCGATATCGAGACCAAGCTCCTCGAACACCTGGCGCGCCACTTCGACCTGGCCCTTGCCGCCGTCGATCAGCACCACGCTGGGCACCAGCGCACCGGCGGCATCGCCCTGGCCGCCATCGACACCGGCCTCGCGCGCCTGCTCCAGCATCTCCACCAGTTTCTGGTAGCGGCGCGTAAGCACCTGGCGCATGGCGGCATAGTCGTCGCCCGGCGTGATGTCCTGGATGTTGTAGCGGCGATATTCCGCGTTCTGCATCTCGTGATGATGGAACACCACGCAGGATGCCTGCGTGGCTTCGCCGGCGGTATGGCTGATGTCGAAGCACTCCACGCGCAGCAGCGCCAGGTCTTCCATGTCGAGAGCGATGGTCTCGGCCAGCGCGCGCGTGCGGGCTTGCTGGCTGCCCTGCTCGGCAAGCCGGCGCGACAGCGCCAGGGCGGCGCCCTGCTGCGCCATCTCGAGCCAGGCGCGGCGCTGCCCCTGCGGCTGGCGCACCAGCGTGACCTTGCGCCCGGCCTGCATCGACAGGGCCTGCAGCAGCGCCCTGTCCGGCGGCAGGTGGCTCACTACCAGGATCGGCGGCACGGCCTGGTCGAGGTAATGCTGGGCCATGAAGGCAGACAACACTTCGGCGGCGATGCGCTCCGCCGCGATGCCTGCGGGGGCCTCGGCGCCTGCCTCGCTGCCGGCACCGGCCTCGGCGTCCTCATCCTCGACGATCATCGCGCCTTCTTCCACGTGCGCAGGGAAATAGGCCTTGTCGCCGAGATGCCGGCCACCGCGCACCATCGCCAGGTTGACGCAGGCACGGCCGCCTTCCACGGCTACCGCCAGCACATCGATATCGCTGGCCTGGCCGACTTCCTCCACCGCCTGGCGCTTGAGCACCGTGGACAGCGCACCGATCTGGTCGCGCACCGCCGCCGCCTGCTCGAACTCGAGCCGCCCGGCATGCTCTTCCATCTTGGCCTGCAGGCCTTCCAGCACCTCGCTCTGGCGGCCCTGCAGGAAGCGCGCCGCATTGCTGACGTCACGCGCATAGTCTTGCTCGCTGATGGCGTTGACGCAGGGCGCGGTGCAGCGGTGGATCTGGTGCAGCAGGCAGGGCCGCGTGCGGTTGGTGAAGACAGTGTCCTCGCAGGTGCGCAACTGGAACACGCGCTGCAGGATCTGCATGCTCTCGCGCACCGCATGCGCGCTCGGGAACGGCCCGAAGTACTGGTGCTTGCGATCCGTCGCGCCGCGGTAGTAGGCCATGCGCGGAAAGCGGTGGCTGGTCAGCTTGACGAAGGGATAGGATTTGTCGTCGCGGAACAGGATGTTGTAGCGCGGCGCCAGTGCCTTGATCAGATTGTTTTCCAGCAGCAGCGCCTCGGCCTCGGTGCGCACCACGGTGGTCTCGATGCGCACGATCTTGGCCACCATCAGGGCGATGCGCGGCGACGGCAGGTTCTTGTTGAAGTAGCTCGAGACACGCTTCTTCAGGTCGCGCGCCTTGCCGACGTAGAGCACATTGCCCTGCGCATCGAAGTAGCGATAGACCCCCGGCAGGCCGGGCAGCTGCGCGATCGCCGCCTTGGGATCGAACTGTGGCTCGGGCGCGGCCGCGTGGCCGGGCTCGGCAGCCGCCGGGGCGGGCGTGCCTGGATTCTGGATTTCGGGTTCCGGCAGGGACATCGGGTGGGAATCGACCGTGTGGAAGCGGCCGGTCAGCGCACGGCCGGCAGGCGACGGCGCGACAGGCTCTAAAATCGCAAGTTTAGAGCAATTCCTTGTCGCCTCACGCCGCCATGACCACCCGCCCCGACCGCACCGTCCGCTCATGGGACATCTTCTGCACCGTCATCGACAACTTCGGCGATATCGGTGTCTGCTGGCGGCTGGCGCGCCAGCTTGCGCAGGAGCACGGCCACGCCGTGCGGCTGTGGGTGGACGACCTGCATAGCTTCGCGCGGCTGGCGCCGGGCCTCGACGTGAACGCCGGACAGCAGGAACTGGCCGGCGTGACGATCCGCCCATGGCGGCGGCCCGACCAGGAGAGCGGGCAGGACAGCGCCGCGCGCTTCGCCGGCGTCGTGCCGCACGACGCGGTGATCGAATCGTTCGCATGCGACCTGCCGGCGACATTTCTTGGCGCCATGGCTGCGCGCATGCCCAGGCCGGCCTGGATCAACCTCGAATACCTGAGCGCCGAGACATGGGTGCGGGAGCACCATCGCATGAGCTCGCCCCATCCGCGCCTGCCGCTGGTGAAGTATTTTTTCTTCCCGGGCTTCGAGCCCGGCACCGGCGGGCTGTTGCGCGAGTCCATGCTTGGCACGCAGCGCGAGCATCTGCGCGCCGCGCCTGCCGCCCAGGCCGCGCTGTGGCACCGGCTTGGCACGCGCCCCATCGACGGCGCGCTCAAGGTCAGCCTGTTCGCCTACCCCAACGCGGCCCTGCCGTCGTTGCTGGCGCAGTGGCGCGACGGCGCGGAGCCGGTGCAGTGCCTGGTGCCGGCCGGCCTCGCCGCCGAGCAGGCGAGCGCCTGGTTCGGCACGCCCGGTGCCAGGCCGGGCGACACCTTTTCCACCGGCAACCTGACGGCCCACGTGGTGCCGTTTGTGCGCCAGGAGCACTACGACGAGCTCCTGTGGCTGTGCGATGTCAACTTCGTGCGCGGCGAGGATTCCTTTGTCCGCGCGCAATGGGCGGGCCAACCGCTGGTCTGGCATATCTACCCGCAGGAAGACGCGGCGCACCTGGTCAAGCTGAATGCCTTTCTCGACCTCTTCACGCAACGGCTCGAGCGTGCCGGCAACGGGGCGGCGGCAGCGGCGTTCGCGGCGTTCTGGCGCGCATGGAATGCGCCTGGCGATTCACTCGACTGGCCAGCATTTCGCCTGCATTTGCCGGTGCTGCGCGAGGCGACCGAGCAATGGCAGCGCAGCCTGCAGCACCTCGGCGATCTGGCGGCAAATCTCGTGGGCTTCTGCGAAAATCAGGTAAAATAATCGGTTGATTTGATGGCGACCGGCCGGAAAACGGGGGAACGCGCAGAAGATGACAGTGGCACCCGCCACCGCATCGGCAGCGGAACCTGGGCGTACTGGACGGGCCGCGTGCGCACGGCCACCGCCGTGCGCTGGCAGCGCGCCTTCGCCACACCGAATTCCGAGACAATTTTTTCAGGAAAACAGTTCAGATGAAAACCGCACAAGAACTCCGCGTCGGCAACGTATTCATGATCGGCACCGACCCGATGGTCGTGCAGAAGGCCGAGTACAACAAGTCGGGCCGCAACTCCGCCGTGGTCAAGATGAAGTACAAGAATCTGCTGACCGAAGCCCCGGGCGAGTCCGTCTTCAAGGCCGACGACAAGTTCGAAGTCGTGATGCTGGATCGCCGCGAATGCACCTACTCGTACTTCGCCGACCCGATGTACGTGTTCATGGACACCGAATTCAACCAGTACGAAGTCGAGCAGGACAGCATGGGCGACTCGCTGAACTACCTCGAAGACGGCATGAACGTCGAAGTGGTGTTCTACAACGACAAGGCCATCTCGGTGGAAATGCCCACCACGCTGGTGCGCGAGATCATCTACACGGAACCGGCCGTCAAGGGCGACACCTCGTCGGGCAAGGTGCTCAAGGGCGCCAAGATCAACACCGGCTTCGAGCTGCAAGTGCCGCTGTTCTGCAACATCGGCGACAAGATCGAAATCGACACCCGTACCGGCGAATACCGCAGCCGCGCAAACTAAGCGCAGCTGGTTCGCCGCTGCCCTCGCGGGCAGCGCAACGGCAAAAAAGGGCAGCCTCGGCTGCCCTTTTTGTTTCCCCGCACCGCAGCGCGGCTACCCGCCCGCGGCTTGCGGGTCGTCACGCGATCAGGCCGTGCCCTTTCAGCTCGCGCACGGCGACGGCGTAGTCGGGATCCTGCATCAGCTTGTTCCACGGCAGTGGCTTGCGGCGGCCAAACAGCTTGCGGATACGGCGCTGCGACGCCTTGCCGGCATCGACGTCGAGTTCGTTGAGCAACTGGTCGGCGCGCYCCGGATGATTGCAGATCAGCACCATATCGCAACCGGCAGCGAGTGCCGCGCGCGCGGCCTCGGTGACCGTGCCCGCAACGCTGGCGCCCTCCATGCTCAGGTCATCGCTGAAGATGACGCCCTCGAAACCAAGCTGGGTCCGCAGCACGTCCTGCAGCCAGTAGCGCGAGAAGCCCGCCGGGTTCGGATCGACCTTCGGATAGATGACGTGCGCCGGCATCACCGACGACAGCGTCATGCCCATCCACTCGTAGGGACGCGCATCCTGCGCGAGGATCTCGTCGAGGCTGCGCTCGTCCACCGGCACCGCCACGTGCGAGTCCGCGGCGACAAAGCCGTGGCCGGGGAAATGCTTGCCACAGTTCGCCATGCCGGCGAGCAGCAGGCCGTGGGTCAGGTGGTTGGCCAGCATGGTCACCACGCGCGGATCGGCGTGGAAGGCCCGGTCGCCGATCACGGCGCTGMGSCCRTAGTCCAGRTCSAGCACCGGCGTGAAGCTCAGGTCGATATCGCAAGCGCGCAACTCGGCCGCCAGCACGTAGCCGCAATGCACGGCAGCCTTGGTCGCGGCAAGCACGTCGCGGTCCCACAGCTCGCCCAGGCGACCCATGGCCGGCAGGTGCGTGAAGCCGTCGGTCCTGGCGCGCTGCACGCGGCCGCCTTCGTGATCGATGCAGATCAGCACGTCCTCGCGCACGGCACGGATCTCATGCGTCAGCGCCTGCAGCTGCGCACGCGACTCGAAGTTGCGCGCGAACAGGATCACGCCGCCGGTGAGCGGATGGGAGATGCGGCGGGTGTCTTCGGCATCGAGGTGCTTGCCCTTGACATCGAGTACGACGGGGCCCGGCCGCTTGCCGGAAATCTTCTTGATCATTGGGATTATTCGCTAGGCTGGGAAGCGAGCGGCAGCGCGCCGGGAGCGCCGGCGCCACCAAGCTCTGCGATCGCAAAGGCGACCGCGTATTCGTGTTCGTCGCTGACACTGACCCGCACCGTCACGCCGCGTTCCCGCAGCCAGGCATCCAGTTCGCCATGGCAGTGCGGATACGGCTCGCCGGACGGCAGGTTCAGCAGCTCCATCGCGCGCCACGTCATCGGCCAGCGCATGCCCAGCCCGATGGCCTTGGAAAAGGCCTCCTTGGCGGCAAAGCGCGTGGACAGGAAGGCGAGGCCGCGCTTCTCCGAACGCGCGCGGCGCGCATGGTATTTCTGCAGTTCCTGCGGCCCGAGCACCTTCTCGGCAAAGCGCCCGCGCGTGCGCTCCATCACGCCTTGCACGCGGTTGATCTGGATGATGTCGGTGCCGATGCCGTAGATCACGCTGCTGCGTCCGGGCGCGGATAGGTGGTGCCGAGGCGCGCAGCGACCATGATGGCCTTCATCTCGCGCACGGCGTTCTGCCAGCCGACGAAGACCGCATGCGCGACGATGGCGTGGCCGATATTGAGTTCCTTGATGCCGTGCATGGCGGCGACCGGCTGCACGTTGGTGTAGTGCAGGCCGTGGCCGGCATTGACCACCAGGCCAAGCCGCACGCCGGTATCGACGCCTTCGGCCACACGCTGCAGTTCCGTGGCCTGCTCGGCCGGCGTGTGCGCATCGGCATAGCGCCCGGTGTGCAACTCCACCACCGGCGCGCCGCAAGCGGCGGCCGCTTCGATCTGCTCGGCCTGCGCATCGATGAACAGCGACACGCGGATGCCCGCGTCGGCCAGTTGGCGGCAGGCTGCCTTGACCTGCTCGAAGCGCCCCGCCACATCGAGCCCGCCCTCGGTGGTGACCTCCTCGCGCCGCTCGGGCACGAGGCAGACATCCTGCGGCCGGATCGCGCAGGCGATGTCGAGCATCTCCTGGGTGATCGCGCACTCCAGGTTCATGCGCGTGGCCAGTAGCGGGCGCAGCGCGTGCACGTCGGCATCGCGGATATGGCGACGGTCTTCGCGCAGGTGCAGCGTGATCAGGTCGGCGCCGGCCTGCTCGGCCTGCAGCGCGGCCTGGATGGGATCGGGATAGACCGTGCCGCGCGCGTTGCGCAGCGTGGCCACGTGGTCGATGTTGACGCCAAGGTCGATGACGCCGGGATGCGCGTGGAAAATCATGCGGACGGACTCAGAGATAGTGCAGGTCGATCAGGATCTGGCGCGTCTTCAGCGGCGCGCCTTGCAGATAATAATGCAGCAGGAAGCGCATCAGCGCACGGCTTTGCGTCACCGTCTGCGCCCGGCGGTAGTCGTCCTGCGACATATCGAGCAGCGTCTGCCCGGAAACCACCGGCCAGGACGACGGATCGCTGGGCTGTGCGCGGCGCACGCCGCGCTCCGGCTGGTACACGTAGTCCAGCCCGGGCTCCACCGCCTCGCCAGAATTCGCGCATTGGTCGAAGGCCACGGCAAAGCCGGTCTCCTGCAGCAGCACGCGCTCGAAGCCGCGCAGCACCAGGCCGGCCTGCTCGCCGTGCGCGAGCCGCGTGAGCGTGGCCATGTACTGGCGGAACAGCGCCACGTGGGCGTCTTCGCGCGGGCAGAAACGCAGCAGCAGTTCGTTGAGATAGAAACCCGAGAGCAAGGCGTCGCTGGCCAGCGGCAGCATGCCGCCGACCCACTCAGCGCGTGTCAGCGTCTTGACCTCGCCGCGCCCGCTCCATGACAGCGAGATCGGCTGGAAATGCTGGAGCACCGGGCGCAGCGCCGAATGCGGGCGCTTGGCGCCCTTGGCGACCATGGCCATGCGCCCGTGGTCACGCGTGAACACGTCGAGGATCAGGCTGGTTTCGCGGTAAGGCCAGGCGTGCAGTACGAAGCCCGGCTGGTTGGCTACGCGCAACTCGGTGCGCGCCGGGACGATGCGCAGCGCGCGGTCCATCATGGCGCGCTGCTCGGCCACCGCCATGCCGGGCACGGCCTGGCTGCCCAGCAGCTCGGCGGCTTCTTCCGCCACCGGATCGACGCGGCGGGCCTTCAGTGCAGGCCCGCCCGCTCTGTCATTCATAGCCGTAGGCGCGCAATCCAGCTTCGTTGTCGGCCCAGCCGCTCTTCACCTTGATGAACATTTCCAGGTAGACCTTGCCGTCGAACAGCTTTTCCATGTCGATGCGGGCTTCGGTGGAAATGGTCTTGAGCTTGGCGCCCTTGTTGCCGATGATCATGGCCTTGTGGCCATCGCGCTCGACCAGGATGGTGGCGAAGATGCGCCGCAGCCTGCCTTCGGTCTCGAACTTCTCGATGACGACCGTGCTGGTGTACGGCAGTTCGTCGCCGGTCCAGCGGAACACCTTCTCGCGGATGATTTCCGAGGCCATGAAGCGCTCGCTGCGATCGGTCATGGAATCGGCGTCGTACATCGGCTCGCCCTCCGGCAGGTAGGGCCGGATGATGGCGAGCAGGCGGTCGATGTGGTCTTGCGTCTTGGCCGACATCGGCACCACTTCCGTGAACTGGAACTGATGCCCCATCTTCTCGAGGAAGGGCATCATCACCTCAGCCCGGTCCGCGCCGAGGCGGTCCAGCTTGTTGGTGATGAGCAGCACCGGCACCTTCTTGGGCAGCAGGGACAGCACCTTCTCGTCATCGGGGCCGTAGTGGCCAGCCTCGACCACGAACAGCACCAGGTCCACGCTCGACAGCGTGGACGTCACCGCACGGTTCAGCGAACGGTTCAGCGCGCTGGCGTGCCGCGTCTGGAAACCCGGCGTGTCGACGAAGACGTACTGCGCGTCATCCGTGGTCTGGATGCCGACGATGCGGTGGCGCGTGGTCTGCGCCTTGCGCGAAGTGATGCTGACCTTCTGTCCGACCAGCGCATTCATCAGTGTGGACTTGCCGACGTTGGGACGCCCGACAATGGCCACGGTGCCGCAGCGGAACGCAGCGGTTGGGGTACCCGCGGCGTCTGGCCGCGGATCGGTAGATTCGGTCATTCCTTCAACCTGAGAGACAACTGGGGATCGGGTGGCACCGGCTGCTTGCGCGTCTTGCCGGTGCGCTCGGCCCGGCTGCGCTTGAGCAGCTGGGGCACGAGCTTCTGCACCTCGTCGAGCGCCAGCTTGGCGGCAGCCTGTTCGGCCGCGCGGCGCGACGCGCCGGTACCGAACACCCGCACTTCCAGTTTAGGCACGGTGCACTCGACTTCAAACTGCTGGTTATGCGCGGCGCCGTGGGTGGCGATCACGTTATATTGCGGCAGGGCGATCTTGTGGCCTTGCAGGTACTCCTGCAACAGCGTCTTGGCATCCTTGCCCAGCGTGCGCGGATCGACCTGCTCGAGAATCGGGATATACAACTTGCGGATCAGGGTGCGTGCGCCCTCGAAACCGGCATCGAGGAACACGGCACCGACGATCGCTTCCAGTGCATCGGCAAGGATCGAGGGACGGCGGAAGCCGCCGCTCTTGAGTTCGCCCTCGCCCAGGCGCAGCGCCTCGGACAGCTGGAGCATCTGCGCGATCTCGTACAGCGCCTGCTGCTTGACCAGGTTGGCCCGCACGCGGGACAGATCGCCCTCGTCGAGCTTGCTGAACATGCCGTACAGCATATCGGCCACGGCGCAGTTGAGCACCGAATCGCCCAGGAACTCAAGGCGTTCGTTGTGCAAGGCACTGTGGCTGCGGTGCGTCAGCGCCTGCTGCAGCAATTCTGGCTTGCTGAAGCGGTAGCCGAGGCGTTGCTGTAAGGCGTCGAGGTTCATGTCAGTACTGCGTTCCCGAGTAGGTAATCAAAAGGCTCAGCGGGCCGTATAGCGGCACCTCGTTGCGGTAGGAAAATCCCACCGAGCGGATCGTGCCGTTGTCATCCTCGTGGATATCCAGATCGTCGCTGCGCACGGCGGTAATACGGTCGATCTGCGCCTGCTTACTGAAATAGTCGGCAATTTCGCGCTTGTTGGATGCCTGCTGCTTGGCATAACTGACCGCGCGTTTGACCGAGAAATACTCCAGCAGGCTCGGTATCGCCCTGACCGCCGGGATCACCACGCCCCCAACGACCAGGATAACGACGAGCAAGCTGCCCATCGAGAAGCCGCGCCGCCTGTCATTCCCCGCCAGGCGCGCCCGCCCCCCGACTGCACCAACTACCTGACCCGATCGACCCATAATGCGCTTTCCCTCGCTTGACTGGAGTGGTTATTCGCGCCGCGGGGATGCTACTTGAACGATCCCACGCGTCCGATATTGCCGAGGTTCATCCAGATCAGGAACGCCTTGCCGACGATATTCTGATCGGGCACGAAGCCCCAGTAACGTGAATCCAGGCTGTTGTCGCGATTGTCGCCCATCACGAAATAGTGACCCTGCGGTACCTTGCAGGTCAGCCCCTGCTGATTGTAAGTGCAGTTCTCGTGGAACGGAAAATCCGGATCGGCGCCGGAGACGAAGGCGGGACGATCCGTGTCGTTCAGGATACCGTGCACGGGGCCGTCCGGCAGTTTCTCCTGGAAGTGCTTGGAGTACGACAAGCGCTCCTCGTCGAGGTAGTCCGGCAGCGCGCTGTATTCGGCCGGCTTGCCGTTGATGGTCAGGCGCTTGTTCTGGTAGCTCACCACGTCGCCCGGCACGCCGATCACACGCTTGATGTAGTCGAGCGACTGGTCCTTCGGGTAGCGGAATACCATCACGTCGCCGCGCTGGGGCTCACCCACCGCCATGATCTTCTTGTTCACCACCGGCAGACGGATGCCGTAGTCGTACTTGTTGACCAGGATGAAGTCGCCGATCAGCAAGGTCGGGATCATCGAGCCGGACGGGATCTTGAAGGGCTCGACCACGAACGATCGCAGCACGAACACGGCCAGGATCACCGGGAAGAAGCTCGCCGAATACTCCAGCCACCAGGGCTGGCGCAGCTTTTCCTCCGCCAGGCGGCTGCGCGATGTATCGATCTCGCCGACGCCGTAGCGGCCCTGCAGGTCAGTCCTGCGCGCATCGAACTCGGCCAGCGCGGCCTGGGCGGACACCCGCCGCTGCTTCTCGAACACCAGCTTGTCGGCCATCCAGGCAACGCCCGTGATGACCACCAGCACAAAAAGAATCAGTGCAAAATTCATGACGGCTAGATCTTGGTGATGTTTTGTTAGAGTCTGCTTCGCCAACGGCCGGGCCGACCGGCCCCGCCGCTTTCTTTTATTTGTCGCTCACCTGCAGGATCGCCAGGAATGCTTCCTGGGGAATCTCCACCGTGCCCACCTGCTTCATGCGCTTCTTGCCCGCCTTCTGCTTCTCGAGCAGCTTCTTCTTGCGCGAGATATCGCCGCCGTAGCACTTGGCCAGCACGTTCTTGCGCAGCGCCTTGACGTTCTCGCGCGCGATGATGTTCGCGCCGATGGTGGCCTGGATGGCCACGTCGTACATCTGGCGCGGGATGATCTCGCGCATCTTAGAGACGACCTCGCGGCCGCGGTACTGCGAGTTGCTCCGGTGCACGATCACCGACAGCGCATCGACCTTGTCGCCATTGATCAGGATGTCGACCTTGACCACGTCGGCGGCACGGTACTCCTTGAACTCGTAGTCCATCGAGGCGTAGCCGCGCGACACCGACTTGAGCCGGTCGAAGAAGTCCATGACGATTTCCGCCATGGGGATCTCGTACGTGAGCTGCACCTGCTTGCCGTGGTAGCTCATGTTGATCTGCGTGCCGCGCTTCTGCGTGCACAGCGTGATCACCGAGCCCACGTAATCCTGCGGCATGTACAGATTGACCGTGACGATCGGCTCGAGGATGTTCTCGATGCGGCTCGGGTCCGGCATCTTGGCCGGGTTTTCCACCGTCAGCATGGTGCCGTCGCGCATCTGGACCTGGTACACCACCGTCGGCGCGGTGGTGATCAGGTCCATGTCGAATTCGCGCTCCAGGCGCTCCTGCACGATCTCCATGTGCAGCAGGCCGAGGAAGCCGCAGCGGAAGCCGAAGCCCAGCGCCTGCGACACTTCGGGCTCGTACTGCAGCGACGCGTCGTTGAGCTTGAGCTTCTCCAGCGATTCGCGCAGCGCTTCGTACTGGTTGGATTCGACCGGGTACAGGCCGGCGAACACCTGCGGCTTGACTTCCTTGAAGCCCGGCAGCGGCGCGGTGGCCTTGCGCGCCATGGTGGTGATGGTATCGCCCACCTTGGCGGCCTTCAGTTCCTTGATGCCGGCGATGACGAAACCCACCTGCCCCGCCGTCAGCGACTCGCGCTGCAGCGACTTGGGCGAGAACACGCCGACCTGCTCGACCAGGTGCTGCGAGCCAGTGGCCATCAGCAGCACCTTGTCCTTGGGCTTGAGGACGCCGTTGACCACGCGCACCAGCATCACCACGCCGACGTAGTTGTCAAACCACGAGTCGATGATCAGCGCCTGCAGCGGCGCGTCCACGTCGCCCTTGGGGGCGGGCACGCGCGCGATCATGGCCTCGATCACGTCCTCCACCCCGACCCCGGTCTTGGCCGAGCACGGCGTGGCATCCTGCGCATCGATCCCGATCACTTCCTCGATCTCGCGGATGGCGTTTTCCGGATCGGCCTGCGGCAGGTCGATCTTGTTGAGCACCGGCACCACTTCCACGCCGAGTTCGATCGCCGTGTAGCAGTTGGCGACAGTCTGCGCTTCCACGCCCTGCGAGGCGTCCACCACCAGCAGCGCGCCTTCGCAGGCGGACAGCGAGCGGCTGACTTCATAGCTGAAGTCGACGTGTCCCGGCGTGTCGATCAGGTTCAGGTTGTAGACCTTGCCGTCGCGCGCCTTGTAGCTCAGCGCCGCGGTCTGGGCCTTGATGGTAATGCCGCGCTCCTTCTCGATGTCCATCGAGTCGAGCACTTGCGCTTCCATCTCGCGATCGGACAGGCCCCCGCAGAGTTGGATGATGCGGTCGGCCAGGGTCGATTTGCCGTGGTCGATGTGAGCGATGATCGAGAAGTTGCGGATATGGTCCATCTGATGTTCAGGGGTGCGCCATGTCTGGCCGCGATGTGCCCGCTTGAGCACTTCGGGTAGCGCAGCAATTATGGTCGGCCCGGGACAGGCACCCCGCAGGGGCACGCAGCTCGGGGCCGCAGGTTGGTGACGCTGAGTTTGCGCCAAAGTGCGATTTTACCGTACTTTCAAGGACTTCCGTATTGCGAAATGGCGCGCCGCGCCCCGGGCGGCGGCCTGTCAGTCCGCCTGCCCCGCGAGCCATGCCCGCACGCGTGGCGCATCGAGGAAATAGTGGCACAACTCCTCGCCGGCACCGGCGGGCACGCCGGTCATCAACACCGGCACCAGTTCGCCGAACCGTGCCTCGGTGGCGGCGTCGCCATCCACGTCCACCTCATGCAGGACAAAGGAAAAATCGCGCCGGAGCGGCTCCAGCGCGACCTTCATGTCCTCGCACAGATGGCAGTAGGTCCTGCCATACAGCGTGAGATCCGCCATCGGGGCGATGCCTAGCGCGAAGACACCGTGCTCGGGCGCAGCGTGAGCACCTGGGTGGCGTCGCCGCGCCTGACGAACACCGCGGCGATCTTGCCCTTGTCCAGGGCCTTGACCAGTTCGTTGAACTGGCGCGGGCTGGTCACGTCGCTGTCGCCCAGCCGCAGGATGATGTCGCCCGGGCGGATGCCGGCGCGCTGGGCCGGGCCATCRGCCTGCTCGACTTCCACCCCGGACTTGATCTTGAGCTCCTTGAGCTTGGTGTCGGGAATCTCGTTGACGATCAGGCCCAGCGCATTGGGCTTGGCCACCGGCGCATTGCTCTCGTCGCGCGGCGCATTGCCGCCGCGCGTCTTGACCTTGTTGTCGGCGTCCAGCTCGGCCACGGTGATGCTGACCTCGCGCGTCGCGCCCTTGCGCCACAACTGCAGCGGCACGCGCGTGCCCGGCTTGATATCGCCGACCATGCGCGGCAGGTCCGAAGCCTTCTCGATATCGCGGCCGTTGAACTTCAGGATGATGTCGCCGGCTTCGATCCCCRCCTTCTCGGCCGGGCCGCCGGGCTCCACGCTGCCCACCAGCGCGCCCCGGGCACGGCCCAGGCCGAGCGAGTCGGCGACTTCCTTGGTCACGCCCCCGATCGCCACCGCGATGCGCCCGCGCGTGACTTTGCCGTTCGCCTTGAGCTGCTCGGTCACGCGCATCGCTTCGTCGATGGGAATCGCGAAGGAAATGCCCATGTAGCCACCGCTGCGGCTGTAGATCTGCGAATTGATGCCGATCACTTCACCACGCAGGTTGATCAGCGGGCCGCCAGAATTGCCCGGATTGACCGCGACATCCGTCTGGATGAACGGCAGGTAATCCCCCGTATCGCGGCCCTTGGCGGAGACGATGCCGGCGGTCACGCTGTTGTCCAGGCCGAACGGCGAACCGATCGCCAGCACCCATTCACCCGCGCGCACCTTGTCGGAATCGCCCAGCATCAGCTTGGGCAGGCCGGTGGCATCCACCTTCAGCAACGCCACATCGGTGCGCTTGTCCGAGCCGATCAGCTTGGCCTTGAACTCGCGCTTGTCGGGCAGGGTGACGTAGATGGTTTCCGCATCCGCCACCACGTGGGCGTTGGTCATCACATAGCCGTCCTGGCTGATGACGAAGCCGGACCCCACCCCGCGGCTCTGCTCCTCGCCCTGGGGCGGCTGGCTGCGGCGCGGCGTGCCCGGCGGCGTGGGCGTGCCGGGCATCGGCACGCCGAAGAAGCGGCGGAAGAACTCCGCCATCTCGTCGTCCTCGGGGCTGGAGTTGTTGCCACGCGCGCGCACCCGCTCCGTGGTGCGGATATTGACGACGGCCGGACCCGCCTTTTCGACCAGGTCGGTGAAATCGGGCAGGCCATAGGATGGCGCGGCGGCCTGGGCGTGGCTCAGTTCTGCGACCAGCGGCACAAAGGCGAGAATGGCAGCCATGAGCACGGTCCGAGCCAAGGCTGGAGATCTTGGTGACATCATCGACTCCCGGAAATCAGCGAAAAGGAAGGAAGCAAGGCATTGGAGGGGCCAGATCGCGGCGCGCCAGCGACGAGCAAACGCCGCTGGTGCCTTGTTCGCAAACCGGCTCAGTGCGCCTTCGGCGGTTTATATTCTACTGCCGAGGCAAACTGGCGGACTGTGGCGGGGGGGACCTCGCCCACCACGGTAATCCAGAAATCGGCAACCCGGCGCACCACCACCTGGGTGGCGCCGAGCGAGGCGACGCCTTCGCGGCGTACGCGCTGCTCGGAAACGGGCTCGATGAAGACCGACAAACCGGTCAGCCCGTCGCTGTAGACGATCTGGAGCACCTCGAAAACCTGGCCGCGCGGGTTCGCCTGCGGCGAGCGCAGCTCGCCGAGCGGGCGACGGACCTCGCGGATCTTCAGGAAGCCCTTGACCGGAATCCCAATGGTCCAGCCTTCGTCGGCAATATTGGCCGGCTGGTTGGTGACTTCGTAATGATTCCAGGCCCCGGAATTCTTGATGGCGGTGAGGATGCGCTGCTTCTCGGAGGGCACGCCGATCTCGACCTGCGAGAACGCAACCTGCTCCAGCACCTTGCCGCCCTCTCCCACGGTCTGGGCGCGCATCAGCAGGCCGGAGTTTTTCTCCGCCCACAAGCGTACGCCGTAGCGCGCGGAATCGTGCGGATCGAGCGAGAACACTTCGCACTCGACGCCAGCCACGCGCTCGCCGGGAAGCTTGCGCATCTCGTAGATATCGAGAACGTCGCTTTTATTGGTGGCGAGCAAGGCCGGGAAGCGATCCTTCGCCTCCTGCTTCTCCACCACCACCAGCTTGGCTTCGGGGATCAGGCTGTGGACGACATCGTTCTGGCGCAGCACTTCGCGCGGCTTGCCATCGAGCGTTTCCAGCCGTTCGTACTCGTTGTTCACGAGATCGCTGTAGTGCTGGATGCGCGAGGCATGCATCACGCTGCCGCGCTGATAGATCAGCGTACCGACATAGTTCTCGCGCTGGGCGGCGCGGTGGATCTTGTTGAGCCAGGCCGTCGCATCGCGGCGGGCCAGCGTATTGTCCGGCGGCTGCGCGCTTGCCGCGGCCGCAGTCAGACACAAKGCCAGAAAAAAGGACCTGCGAAGGGCCCTTATTCTGTGTGCGCCCGCTACATTGGCGGGCGACCATCCTTTATGCATGTCCGGCATTATTCCTGCGAGTTGTCCTGAGAAAAGTTTGCGCTGTTGGCAACAGTGCGCATGGTCGGCACGACTGCGTCGGTGGCGACCGATACCCGATGGGCACGCAGGTACTCGTCGAGGCGCGGATCGCGGATCATCTGCGCACTGTCGGCGGCAACCGTCACGATACCGCCAGTCTTGGGCACTGCAGGCTGCTCGACGCGCGCGACCACGGCGTCCGGCGTGCCGAGATCGGTGACACCGCGCATCTGCGGCACCACCACCCAGCTCACGGCAGCCACCGCGGCGGCGATGGCCGTACCCGGCATCACCCTGCGAACCCAGGACGGCTTGAACAGCATGCGGTGCGCCGACGCCTGCGCCACCGCCGGCACCAGCACATGCGGTTCGCTATCGAGGCGCGCGGAAAAACGGGCGAGAAAATCTTCGGTGGAGCCGGCATGCGTCAGTTCTTCCGAACGCAGCGCGTCGCCGATCAGCTGATATGTCGTCCAGCTCGCCATGCCCGGCTCGCTCTTGGCGAGATCCAGTACGGCATTGATTTCGTGCGGCGCCAGCTCGCCATCCATCAGCACGGAGATCTGCTCCGCTGCTTCCACTACATGAACCGACTGCTTATGAGCCTGACCCATTTCCCGCCCCTAGAAAAACCATTGAACACCGACAATCCCGTCTACTGCTTTGTCGTTTATCGATGCAGGAATAGGCTGCAACGCTGGCCGCACGACATTTCTTGCTACTTTTTCTTGCTACTTACCACTTACCACCGCTTGCCCTCTGCCGTTCCCAGCAGCGGACGCAATTTCTCGGCAATCGCCTCACGTGCCCGGAAGATGCGCGAGCGGACGGTTCCGATCGGGCATCCCATGGCTTCGGAGATCTCCTCGTAACTGAGGCCCTCGATTTCACGAAGAGTGATGGCAGTGCGCAATTCCTCCGGTAGTGCCTCCATGGCCCGGTTGACCGTTTCGGCGACCTGGCGGGTATGGAGCATCGACTCCGGCGTATTGATATCTCTTAGTTGCTCGCCGTCCGCAAAAGTTTCAGCCTCTTCGGCATCGATATCGCTGGAGGCTTCGGGCCGGCGTCCCTGGGTGGCCAGGTAGTTCTTCGCCGTGTTCACCGCAATCCGGTACAACCAGGTGTAGAACGCCGACTCGCCACGGAACTGCGGCAAGGCACGATACGCCTTGATGAAAGCGTCTTGTGCCACATCCTCCACTTCCGCCGAATCCCGGACCAAACGCGAAATGAGCCTGATGATCTTGCGGTGGTATTTGGCCACCAACAATTCAAAGGCTCGCTTGTCGCCCTTCTGGACGCGTTCAACGAGGAGCTGATCGGCTTCGCGTTCGCTCACGAATGGGTCACCTGCAGTGTATCTCTTGGTATCGTCTTCACGACAAACGTTGTATTTTACCTACGTTGCCCACTGCACAGTCAGTGCGGTGCAACGCATTTTGTGAAGAATGCCCGCGGCCATTGCCCATCAGGCGACGCCACCGGCCGCGGCCTGCTCGCGCCGGGCGACGCCCAGGGCACGTTTCAGCGCTCTCAATGAGGAGGGTGCCGCCGAACCCCGGCTGATGACGAGGATCCCGGGCGGCTTGCCGCTGACAGGCTCCATGGCCAGCAAAAGAGCCAGTCTGCCCAGCTCCCAGCTGGAGCGCACGCGCGCCACCGCGTGGGCGCCATCCGGCAGGCGAACCAGAATGGCCGCGCGGCCGGTGGCGTCGCGGCCTTGCACCAGTCCCGCATAGGTACAAGCCGCGCCGCGCCACAGCGCGGGCCAGTGGCTCAGCATCCACGCGCAGGACGCCGCCAGTGTGGACACCGACAGCCATTGCGCCAGATTCCAGCCATGTGCCGAGCGGCCAAAGCCCCATATCGCCTCGCGCGCAAGCAGCGCAAGGGCCGCCATCTCGCAAGACAGGAACAGCGCCAAGACCCACCGCAAGCGATGGGTCCTGAGCGAAGTCCGGAGGAGCGATAACCGGCAGCCGCCGGATTCAGGCGCGACGGAAGACAAGCGTGCCGTTAGTGCCGCCGAAACCGAAATTGTTCTTCACCGCCACATCGATCTTCAGGTCGCGTGCCGTGTTGGCCACGTAGTCCAGGTCGCACTCGGGATCCTGGTTGAAGATATTGATGGTCGGAGGCGAGACCTGATGGTGTAGAGCCAGCACCGTGAACACGGATTCGAGGCCGCCGGCGCCGCCCAGCAAGTGGCCGGTCATCGACTTGGTGGAATTGACGGCCAGCTTGTAGGCATGGTCGCCAAAAGCCAGCTTGATGGCTTCGCTTTCGTTCTTGTCGCCCAGCGGCGTCGAGGTGCCGTGCGCGTTCAGGTAGCCGACTTCGTCGGCGTTGACGCCGGCGTTCTTCAGCGCGCTGACCATGCAGCGGCGCGGACCATCCATATTCGGGGCGGTCATATGGAACGCGTCGCCGCTCATGCCGAAACCGATCAGTTCGGCATAGATCTTGGCGCCACGCGCCTTGGCCGACTCATATTCCTCGAGCATCATCACGCCGGCGCCCTCGCCCAGCACGAAGCCGTCGCGATCCTTGTCCCACGGACGGGACGCGGCAGCGGGATCGTCGTTGCGGGTCGACAGCGCGCGCGCGGCGGCGAAACCGCCAATGCCGAGCGGCGAAACCGTAGATTCCGCACCGCCGGCCAGCATGGCGTCCGCGTCGCCGGCCTGGATCAGGCGGGCGGCCAGGCCGATGCTGTGCAGGCCGGTGGTGCAGGCCGTCACGGCGGCCAGGTTCGGGCCCTTGAGTCCATGGTAGATGGACAGGTGACCCGCGATCATATTGATGATCGAGCCCGGCACGAAGAACGGCGAGATCCGGCGAGGACCCCGATTGGTCAGCTCGGCGTGGGTATCCTCGATCATCGGCAACCCGCCGATGCCCGAACCGACCAGCACACCGATGCGCTCGGCATTGTCCTCGGTCACTTCGTAGCCGCTGTCCTTCAGCGCCTGCGAACCCGCCGCGATGCCATAGTGGATGAACGTATCCATGTGGCGGGCTTCCTTGGCAGGGATGTAGTCCTCTGCCTTGAAACCCTTCACCTCGCCGGCGAAATGCACGGCAAGCGCGGAATGATCGAATTTGGTGATGGTGGCGATGCCAGACTGACCTGCAACCAGGTTGGCCCAGCCTTCGGCAACCGTGTTTCCGACCGGAGACACAAGGCCAAGCCCAGTGACGACGACGCGACGACGGCTCACTATGATTTCCTACGGGTACGTGAAGCAGAACCGGAACGATTGCCGGGGCTGGCCATGGGCCGGCGCCGGGCCACGCCGATCGCGGCGCGGACTATCCGATTGTGCTTCTTCGAACAGACGAAAGCCACAGAAAACAGCGCGGACGACCCAACGGCCCGTCCGCCTGCCTTCTGTGGCTCGGAATCCAGATACGACAGGCTTAGGCCTTGACGTGTGCGGTGGCGTAATCGATAGCCTGTTGCACGGTCGTGATCTTTTCGGCTTCCTCATCGGGAATTTCCATGCCGAATTCATCTTCCAACGCCATCACCAGCTCAACCGTGTCGAGCGAATCCGCACCAAGGTCGTTCACGAACGAGGATTCGTTCTTGATGTCTGCCTCGGCCACGCCGAGTTGCTCTGCCACGATTTTCTTGACGCGTTGTTCGATATTGTCCATGTAACCCTCCAGGGAAGTTCGACAAAAAGTGGGCGCATTTTAGCAGGTTTGGGCCATAAAAATCCCACCCGCCTTCTATTGCAAGAACGGCGCCCGTTTAGTTCAAAAAACAACCACTTCACGCGGCTTCTGCCGGCTTCTCCCTCGAAACCGGCCGCCGCGAAAGGTGATCAATTCATGTACATGCCACCATTTACATGGAGCGTCGTACCGGTGATGTAGGCCGCCTGGGGACCGGCCAGAAAAGCCACCGCGTGTGCGATGTCCTCCGGCTGGCCCAGCCGACCCAGCGGAATCTGGGTCTTCAGTGCTGCGTGCTGCTCATCCGACAGGACCTTGGTCATGTCGGTGTCGATGAAACCGGGCGCCACGCAATTCACGGTCACGTTGCGGCTGCCGATCTCGCGGGCCAGCGCCCGGCTCATGCCTTCCACGCCGGCCTTGGCGGCGGCGTAGTTCATCTGGCCGGGATTGCCGGTGGAGCCGACCACCGACGTGATATTGATGATACGGCCACCGCGCGCTTTCATCATCGGGCGCAGCACCGCGCGCGACAGGCGGAACACCGCGGTCATATTGGTCTCGACCACCGCGCCCCAGTCCTCGTCCTTCATGCGCATGGCAAGCTGGTCCTGCGTGATGCCGGCGTTGTTGACCAGGATGCCGAGGCCGCCATGGGCCTTGACCAGCTCGTCGATGAGCGCCTCGGATGCCGCGGCATCGTTGACGTTGAGCACGGCGCCGCGGCCCTTGCCGCCGGCCGCCGCCAGGTATTCGCTGATGGCAGCCGCACCCGCTTCGCTGGTGGCGGTGCCGACTACCGTGGCGCCCTGCGCGGCCAGCTCGAGGGCGATGGCCCGGCCGATGCCGCGCGATGCGCCGGTTACCAGTGCGACCTGGTTTTCCAGAAATTTCGTCATTGCGTGGGTCCTAGTCTTACTTCAGCAGCGCCAGCGTGTCCTGCAGCGAGGCCGGATCGAAGATCGCGGCGCCGGTCAGGTTGCCGTCGATGCGCTTGGTCATGCCCGCCAGCACCTTGCCGGGGCCGCATTCGATCACATGGGTGACGCCCTCGGCAGCCATCTTCTGCACGCACTCCACCCAGCGCACGGGCGCCGCCGCCTGGCGTACCAGCGCATCCTTGATCGACTGCGGATCGCTGACGATGGCCACGTCCACATTGTTGACCAGCGGAATGGCCGGCGCGGCGAAGGTCATGCCCGCCATGCGCTCGCGCAGGCGGTCCGACGCCGGCTTGAGCAGCGAGGAATGGAACGGGGCCGACACCGGCAGCGGCAGCGCGCGCTTGGCGCCGCGCGCCTTGGCCATTTCGCAGGCCTTCTCGACCGCCGCCTTGTGGCCGGCGATCACCACCTGCGACGGCG
Source organism: Cupriavidus sp. 05N38 (assembly GCF_056397345.1). Lineage (NCBI taxonomy): Bacteria > Pseudomonadati > Pseudomonadota > Betaproteobacteria > Burkholderiales > Burkholderiaceae > Cupriavidus > Cupriavidus sp. 05N38. Next base: position 60,512 of record NZ_JBFTNF010000020.1, on the reverse strand, counting down.
CATTGAAGTTCACGGCTTCCACCACGCCGGCGCCCGCGGCCACAGCCTCGGCGCACGCGGCGCGCACATCGTCGTCGGACAGCCCGAGGATCGCCGCCATGCCGCCCTCGCCCACCGGAACGGCTTCCTGCATGGCTTGCGCACGGAAGCGCACCAGCGGCACCGCTTCGGCGAACGGAATCACCCCGGCCGCCACCAGGGCGGAATACTCGCCGAGGCTGTGGCCCGCGACCATGGCAGGCGCCGCGCCGCCGGCATCGATCCAGGCGCGGTAGACCGCTACCGCGGCGGTCAGCATCACCGGCTGGGTATTGGTGGTGAGGTTCAGTTCCTCGGCCGGGCCTTCGGCGATCAGGCGGCCCAGGTCTTGCCCGAGCGCGGCGGAAGCTTCGTCCAGCGTGGCACGGACCACGGCGTTGTCGGCGAAGGCGTTGAGCATGCCGACGGCCTGCGAGCCCTGGCCCGGGAATACAAAGGAAAATTTCATCGCAATCGAATCTAGAAGATGAATACGCAAAACCGACGCGGCGTGCGGGACGGCATGCCGCCCCGCACGCCCGGATGTCACATGCGCGCCAGCACCGCACCCCAGGTGAAGCCACCGCCCACGCCTTCCATCAGCACGTGGTGACCGGCGCGGATACGGCCGTCGCGCACCGCGACGTCCAGGGCCAGCGGGATCGAGGCAGCCGACGTGTTGCCGTGCTCGTGTACGGTCGCCACCATGCGCTCGGCAGTCAGRCCGAGTTTCTTCGCCGTGCTCTGCATGATGCGGATATTGGCCTGGTGCGGCACCAGCCAGTCGACCTTCTCGGCCGGGAACTGCGCGCCGGCAAGTGCCTCGCGCGCAACCCTGTCCAGCACGGTCACCGCCAGCTTGAAAACGGCCTGGCCGTCCATGTGCAGGAACGCGTTGCCGGTGATATTGCCGCCGGCGACATTGCCCGGCACGCACAGGATCTCGACGTGGCTGCCGTCCGAGTGCATCGCCGAAGACAGGATGCCGGGTTCCTCGGACGCCGACAGCACCACCGCGCCGGCGCCGTCGCCGAACAGCACGCAGGTAGTGCGGTCATTGAAATCGAGGATACGCGAGAACACTTCCGAGCCAATCACCAGCACATTGCGATGCGAGCCGCTACGGATGAACTTCTCGGCCGTGGCCAGCGCGTAGACGAAACCGGAACACACGGCCTGCATGTCGAATGCGGCACAGTGATTGGTAATGCCGAGTTTCTGCTGCACCAGGCAGGCGGCGCTCGGAAAGACGAAATCGGGAGTCGACGTGGCGACGATGATCAGGTCGATGCTCTGGCGGTCGATGCCGGCCGCTTCCAGCGCGCGCTCCGCGGCCTTCACCGCCAGGTCGCTGCAGGTGACATCCGGCTCGGCCCAGTGGCGCGCCGAGATGCCGCTGCGCGAGAAGATCCACTCGTCGCTGGTCTCGATGCCCTTCTCAGCCAGTTGCGCCGCAAGCTCCTGATTGGTGACACGCCGGGGAGGCAGATAGCTCCCGGTCCCGATGATTTTTGCGTAGCTGGTCATGTAATGTCGGATCGATCGTGTGGCCACGGGTCGTCGCCCGCGGCATCTGCATCAGAACCTCAGGCGGCGTGCGGGCTTGGACTGGGATCCTGGGCGCCTGACTGCGGGCCGGAAGCCGGGGTGCCGGTACCTGACTTGTTGGCGAAAGCCTGAATGGTGCGAGCGATCACACCATTACTGGCCGCATCATACCCGCGTTTGATAGCCCACTCAAAAGCGTGCGCGTCGGCCGAACCGTGACTCTTGATCACGAGCCCGCGCAGGCCCAGCAGCGATGCGCCGTTGTAGCGCGCGGGGTCGAGGCGACGGGACAGGCGCTTGAGCACAGGCATGGCCAGCCCCGCCAGGAGCTTGGTGAACCACGAGCGCGTAAACTCTTCCTTGATCATGTTGCCGATCATCTTGGCCAGGCCTTCGCTGCTCTTGAGCGCGACGTTGCCGACGAAACCGTCGCAAACGACGATGTCGGTGGTGCCCTTGAAGATATCGTTGCCTTCCACGTTGCCGTAGAAGTTGAGCTCGGATGCGCGCAGGAGCTCGCCGGCCCGCTTGACCACGTCGTTGCCCTTGATCACTTCCTCGCCGATATTCAGCAGGCCGACGCTGGGGCGGTCCTTGTGGTCCACCACGGCGACCATGGCTTCGGCCATGCGCGCGAATTGCAGCAGATGTTCGGGCTCGCAATCAGCATTGGCGCCGAGGTCGAGCACGGTGGTGCCCCAGCCCTGTTCGTTGGGGATGGAAGTGGCGATCGCCGGGCGCTCGATCCCGTCGAGCGTCTTGAGCACGTAGCGCGACACTGCCATCAGCGCGCCGGTGTTGCCCGCCGAGATACAGGCATCGGCCAGCCCCTCTTTCACCTGGGTCACCGCCACGCGCATCGAAGAATCCTTCTTCCTGCGCAGCGCCACCTCGACCGGATCGTCCATGGTAATGACTTCGGTCGCGGCCACGACGCGCACGCGCGGATGATCGAGCGCGTGCAGCTTCCTCAGCTGCGCCTCGATGCTGTCGCGCAAGCCGACCAGCACCACTTCGGCGTCGTTATGGCTGGAGAGAAAACTGATCGCCGCAGGGATTGTCACGGAGACACCGTGATCGCCACCCATGCAGTCGATAGCTAGTTTGATCGTCATTGTTTCCTGGTGCAGAAGCGCATGTCGGCATGACTTATGGCCGGAAGCCTGCACTACGGTTGCGCGGCGAGCGCGCAACAAAAAAGCGGCAACGATTTTGCCGCTTTCTTGTTTTTGACCTACCAACGTGCGCGTACGAGACGCAAAGTCACGCCGAACGATCTGTCAGTCGTTCTTGGTCTTGATGACCTTGCGGCCACGATAGTAGCCGTTCGGGCTCACGTGGTGACGCAGGTGGGTCTCGCCCGTGGTCGGTTCGACTGCCAGCGGCGCTGCCGACAGGTGATCGTGCGAACGGTGCATGCCGCGCTTGGACGGCGACTTCTTGTTCTGTTGAACTGCCATGATGACTCCTTCGAGAATTTTTCAATGGTAACACACGCATCCCGCACGAGGCGTAGCCGGGCCCGGCCGGATGCTGATCCTGGTGCCTTGCGGACGTTGCCTGAAACCGGTGAACCGGCCTCAGTGCTTCGTCTTCAGGCCGGCCAGCGCCGCAAAGGGCGAAGGCCGTTTTTCTTCTTCCGGCGGTTCCTCTGCTTCGGGTTCCACCAGCCCGTCGGCCCCGGTCACGAGGCTTTCGTGCACCTCCGGGCAAACGTCATGCTTGGGCGCCACCGGCAAGGCCAGCAGCACTTCATCTTCAATCAGCGACAGCAGGTCGAAGCGCTTGGAGCCGACGATCACGTCGACCTCATCGTCGTCCATGGCCGCCGCATCGGCCTCTTCCTCGCTGGCCATCACCTCGAAGCACATGTCCGTGGCAATGGTCTCGGCAAAAACGCGCAGGCAGCGCTGGCAGTCCAGCCACACTCGCCCGTTCACGGTCAGATCGACGAACTGGCGCTGCGTCGCCGGCGCGCCGGGTTCGCCCTCTTCTTCCTCGACAAAGCCGGAAAGCACATAGGCGAACACTTCGTCGGGCGCCGATGCTGGCGCTTGCGCGGCGGTCTCGGCTATGATGCGCGGCAAATCGCGCACCGGAACTTCGCCGGCAGCATGGCCACCGGCGCGGCAAAATGCGAAGAGATCGAGCGCGCGCAGATCAATCGGCTGAATCGGCTGGGTCATGTCTTCTCGTGCCGTCTGTCGTGCCTTGCCGGAAGCACCCCGCTGGCCGGTTTCATCGCCAGGGCGACCCGAAACGTGGCCCGGGAGCCGCAAACGCCGGTATACACACAGCAATGCGCCGGACTTGCTTGGCTAAACAGACGATTATACGTCTATTTTTCTACTGCGGTCAAAATTTTGGATGACGACCATAGGTCGCTTTCCCTTTCCACTCAATTACTTATGTCGCAATCATCCCGTCCCGTGCTGATCCTCGGCTCCAGCTCGCCCTACCGCCGCGAATTGCTGGAGCGCCTGCGCATCCCGTTCGAGGTGGCAGTGCCGGATATCGACGAAACCCCGCTGGCGGGCGAAAGCCCGGAAGCCACCGCGCTGCGGCTGTCCCGCGCCAAGGCGCAGGCGATTGCAGACCGCCACCCGGGCACCCTGGTGATCGGCTCGGACCAGGTCGCCACGCTGGACGGCAGGCAGATCGGCAAGCCGGGCACCCATGAAAAGGCCCTCGCGCAACTGCAATGGATGCGTGGGCGTACCGTCACTTTCCACTCTGCCCTGTGCCTGTTCGACGGCCGCACCGGCGCGGCGCAACTGGCCGATGTACAGACACGCGCGACCTTCCGCGAACTGTCCGATCAGGAGCTGGAAGCCTACCTGCGCATCGAACGCCCCTACGACGTGGCGGGCAGCGCCAAATCGGAAGGCCTCGGCATCGCCCTGCTGTCGCACATGGAGTCCGACGACCCCACCGCCCTGGTGGGCCTGCCGCTGATCGCGCTGACCACCATGCTGCGCCACGCCGGCTACCCGCTCTTCCAGGCCTGAGCGCGCCGGCAAGGACAGCACCGATAACACTGACAGGAAACAAGCATGAGCGGCATCCTTTACCTGATCCCCAACACCCTGGGCAAGCGCGACGAGACCGACCCGCTGCCGGACGTCATCCCGGCTGGCGTGCAGCAGATCGCCGCCGGGCTGGATTACCTGGTGGCGGAGAATGCCAAGACCGCACGGGCCTTCCTGAAGAAGCTCGGCGAGACCTGCCCACTGGCCAGGCCGGTCCAGCAGATCGAAATCCGCGAACTCAACGTCAACACGCGCGACGATGCCCTCGCCGCCCTGCTCGCCCCGATCCGCGAAGGCCGCGACGGCGGCCTGCTGTCCGAAGCCGGCGTGCCGGCCGTGGCCGACCCCGGCGCCAACCTGGTGCGCCTGGCACATGCCAGGGGCGTGCGGGTGCGCCCGCTGGTCGGGCCCAGCTCCATCCTGCTGGCGGTCATGGGGTCCGGCCTGAATGGCCAGAGCTTTGCCTTCAACGGCTATCTGCCGGTCGATGCGGGCGAGCGCGCCCAGCGCCTGCGAGAGCTGGAGCAATTGTCGCGCAAGGCGCACCAGACCCAGGTCTGGATCGAGACGCCCTATCGCAATGGCCAACTGCTCGATGCCCTGCGCCAGCACTGCGCAGGCAATACCATGCTGTCCATCGCGGTGGACCTGACCTTGCCGAGCGAGACCATCGTGACGCTGCCCGTTTCCGAGTGGCGTCCCGAGCGGCTTGCGCTGCATAAACGCCCGGCCATCTTTTCACTGCTGGCCACCTGAACCGGCTCCCGCATAGCCCGGGAGCGAAAACGAAAAAACGGGGCGCTTGCGCCCCGTTCTGCATTTCCGCGCGTCAGCGCCCGGCTCAGTGGATTGCCTGCAGCCGCGTACCGAACAACATGGTCTTCATCGCCGCTGTACCCATCGCCGCGCCGAAGCGCTTGGCAACCCGCTCCGCGATGTTTTCCTTCACCGTGTAGTCGACGATGTCCTCGGCCTTGAACAGGTCGCGCGCGACATAGTCCGCATTGCCCAGCCCGTCGGCCAGGCCCAGCTCCACGCTGCGCTGGCCGGACCAGAACAGGCCGGAGAACAGGTCCGGATCGTCCTTGAGGCGGTCGCCACGGCCTTCCTTGACCACGTCGATGAACTGCTGGTGGATCTGCTTGAGCATGGTTTCCGCGTACTGCTTCTGCCGCGGTACCTGCGGCGAGAACGGATCGAGCATGCCCTTGTTGGCGCCCGAGGTATAGAGCCGGCGCTCCACGCCGAGCTTGTCCATCAGCCCGGTGAAGCCGAAACCATCCATCAGCACGCCGATGGAGCCGACGATGCTGGCCTTGTCGACGTAGATCTTGTCGGCGGCCGCCGCCACATAGTACCCACCCGAGGCGCAGATCTCCTCCACCACCACGTAGAACGGCTTGTTCGGGTACAGCGTGCGCAGGCGGTGGATCTCATCGTTGATCATGCCGGCCTGGACGGGCGAACCGCCGGGCGAATTGATCTTGAGGATGATGCCGGCGGCGCTGGAATCGGCGAACGCGGCCTGCAGTGCCGCGTTGATCGATTCGGCGCTGGCCGGCGTACCGGCCGCAATCTCGCCGTCGAGCGACACCATTGCCGTGTGCCGGCCGGACGTCGTGATGCCGCCGTCGCCCTTGAAATCGAAGATGGCGAAGAAGATCAAGGCAAGCAGGGCCAGCCCGGCGAAACGGAAGAAGATGCGCCAGCGGCGCGCGGCGCGCTGCTCGCGCAGGGTCGCCATCAGCACTTTTTCCAGCACATCGCGCTCCCAGCCAGCTCCGGTTGGCACCGGCCCGGCACCGCTGCCGGCCAGGCGCGCCTTGCGCTCGCTGGCTTCGCGCTGCGCGGCGGCGTCGCCCGCCCGCAGGTCCTGCTCCAGCGGAAAATCGGCGGCGGCGGCGGTTTCCAACCGGTCGTCCGATGCGGCGGACACCCCGGTGCTGGCAGGAGTGGCCGGATCCTTCGGCTTGCCAGTTTCGTCCTGGGGCGGTTTTTGCTCTTCAGTCATGCAGTTGGCTCTTGGTTCGCTCTTGGTTATCGACGGGCGCGCTCGACGGGAATGCGGGGCCGGGGCTAGGCCGGCTGGGCCGCGGGCGCCTCGTACGGGCTTTCCGGCATCCAGTACACGCTGCCGCCGCGCTCTTCCACGCGCAGCCTGGACAGCGAAGCGCCCCGACACGGACCGCCCACGCACAACCCGCTATCTGGCGCATAAATCGCGCCATGTGTCGCGCACATCAAGTATAGGCCCGAGGACTCGAAAAACTGGCCTTCTTGCCAGTCGAGCTCCATCGGCACATGGGCGCACTGGTTCAGGTAGCCGTGCACCGCCCCCTCGAAGCGCACCACGAACGCACCCACCTGACGCCCGCCGATCTCGACCACGAAACGCACACCAGCGCCGCCCTCCGCCAGGTCATCGGCGGCGCACAGGCGCCGGCCGTCCGGCGGGCCGGAGACCGCACTCTCGCTCGTCTCAGGCATGCGTCAGCAACCAGTCTTTCAGGTCGGCGATCGACGCCGCGCAGTGCACCGGCGCCATCGCGCGCAAGGCATCGGCGGGATGGGCGCCGTAGCCCACGCCAATGCCGGCGGCGCCCGCGTTGGCAGCCATCTGCAGGTCATGGGTGGTATCGCCGATCATCACCGTACGCTCCATTTCCTGGCCCAGCTCCCGCGTCAGTTCATGCAGCATGGCCGGGTGCGGCTTGGAGAAGGTTTCGTCGGCGCAGCGGGTGCCGTCGAACAGGGGTCCGAGCCCCGTCGCTTCCAGCGCCCGCTGCAGCCCTGCGCGCGTCTTCCCGGTCGCCACGCCGAGGAAGTAATGCTGGGCATGCAGTGCCTCCAGCATCTCACGCGCGCCGTCGAACAGCACCAGTTCCGCGTCGCGGGTGAGGAAATGGAAGCGGTAGCGCTCTGCCAGCTTGGGATAGTCGGCCGGGTCCAGCGTTGGCACGGCATAGGACAGCGCATCCTTGAGGCCTAGCCCGATCACGTGGCTGGCCGCACTGTCATCCGGCACCGGCAGGCCGAGATCGCGGCTCGCCAGTTGTATGCACTTGGCAATGGTCGGGGTGGAATCCATCAAGGTGCCATCCCAGTCGAACACGATCAGGTCGAAACGTTGCCTGGCCATTGATATCCTTGTCGGCGCCTCAGTCGTGGGCGCGCTGGTTACGGGCTTGCTGCAGGAAGGCTTCGCATTCCGGCGGCATGGGAGCAGCGACCGTGACGCTTTCGCCACTGGCCGGATGCGTGAAGGTCAGGCTGTGCGCATGCAAGAACATGCGCTTGAGGCCAGGGTTGGCGCCGCTGCGGGCCAGCGCCTTGTTCAGGCCGTAGTCGCCATATTTCTCGTCGCCGAGGATCGGGAAGCCCGAATGCGCCAGGTGGACGCGGATCTGGTGGGTGCGGCCGGTCTTCAGTTCGGCCTCGAGCAAGGTAAATCCATGCAGCACTTCCAGCCGGTTGAAGACGGTGTGCGAGGGCAAGCCGTCTTCCTGGACCCGCACCCGGCGCTCGCCGTCCGCCGTGGTGTACTTATATAGAGGCAGCTTGACGTGCTGGCGGGCATTCTCGAACTGGCCGGCCACGCAGGCAAAGTATCGCTTGTCCAGTGCGTTGCCGCGGATCTGCTCATGCAGGTTGACCAAGGCAGTGCGCTTCTTCGCCAGCATCAGCAGCCCCGAGGTTTCGCGGTCCAGCCGGTGCACCAGCTCGAGGAACCTGGCCTGCGGCCGCGCGCGGCGCAACTGCTCGATGACGCCGAAGGCCACGCCCGAGCCGCCATGCACGGCCACGCCGGCAGGCTTGTCGATCACCAGCAGGTGATCGTCTTCGAACACCACGGGAAAACTCGCCGCCGGCACGAAACGGGCGTTATCGGACGCTTTCTCCGCCACGCGCATGGGCGGAATGCGTACCACGTCGCCCACCTTCAGGCGGTAGGTGGCGTCGATCCTGCCCTTGTTGACGCGCACTTCCCCCGACCGCAGGATGCGGTACACATGGCTCTTGGGCACCCCTTTCGACAGCTTCAGCAGGAAGTTGTCGATGCGCTGCCCTTCGGCCTCTTCGCCAATTGTTACGTACGCCACCTGGGGCGTGGCCGCGGCGGGCCGCACCTCTTTTTCAATTTGATGGCGTAACTCATTCATTTTCAATATAATTTCCTCGCTGTCCCGGCCAAAGACCGGCAGCGCAAGTCAGGTGTAGGCGATTCGTCGTATTTTACACTTTGGGTTGCCGCCAGCCCTGCCAGCCTCCCGCTTCTTTGCGTACCCCGCGAGCCCGCGGCTGGTGAATGGCAGCAAAAACGCAGCACGCACGGTATCGCCCGCGCAGGAAGTCGCCCAAAGGCAACTTCGGCGCTGACGGCGGTCACGTGGGAAGAGTGTTCAGGTAGAACAGAATTTGATCGCGGATGCCCTGTTGGCATCCGCTCTGGTGAGAGAAGTCCCGCCCGCACCGGGAAACGGTGCCGCCGGCATGCTTCAGACGCCACCTGACTGGTTTATACCGGCGCCCGGTCGCAGAACTCCAAGAAGTAGTAGGTGCGCCCGCCAGGAGATGTCAGGTAGCGAAGCAGCATTGCCGTGACGACAAACTTGCTCTTTGACGCGTCTAGGCCTTCCGCGGCCGGCCGCGATGCGACCGGCGCCTTTTGCGCCCGCATCGCCGCCAATGCCAGTCGGAAACCCGCCGGAAACGCTGCGCAGAGCAGCACACCGGCGTTCTCTCTGACCATGCGGACGGCGCTTCGACGTCGTTACCTCTCTTTCACCCGCGCCCAGCCGGGCCGCGCCTGCCGGCGCGCCGGCGCTTTCGGCAATTCTCGCGCCCTCACTCGCTCCCTCGCGTGCTCCACGGAACGCCGCGGGCACCGCATGCCGGTGCAATCCACGGCATTGGAGTGAGGTAATGCGATGAAACGCATGTTGTTCAACGCGACGCAGCAGGAAGAATTGCGCGTCGCCATTGTCGACGGTCAGAAACTGATCGACATCGACATCGAAGCTGCCGGTCGCGAACAGCGCAAGGGCAATATCTACAAGGGCGTCATCACCCGCATCGAGCCGTCGCTGGAGGCCTGCTTCGTCAACTACGGCGAAGAGCGCCACGGCTTCCTGCCGTTCAAGGAAGTGGCGCGCGCCTTCTTCAAGGAAGGCGTGGACGTGCGCAACGCGCGCATCCAGGACGCGCTGCACGAAGGCCAGGAACTGATCGTCCAGGTCGAAAAGGAAGAGCGCGGCAACAAGGGCGCCGCGCTGACCACCTTTATCTCGCTGGCCGGCCGCTACCTGGTGCTGATGCCCAACAACCCGCGCGGCGGCGGCGTGTCGCGCCGCATCGAGGGCGAGGACCGCCAGGAACTGCGCGAAACCATGGGCCAGCTGACCGTGCCCGATGGCATGAGCATCATCGCCCGCACCGCCGGCATCGGCCGCTCGGCGGAAGAACTGCAGTGGGACCTGAACTACCTGCTGCAACTGTGGAAGGCCATCGACGGCGCCGCCGGCGACAACAAGGCCCCGCTGCTGATCTATCTCGAATCCAGCCTGGTGATCCGCGCCATCCGCGATTACTTCCAGCCGGACATCGGCGAGATCCTGATCGACACCGACGAAATCTACGAGCAGGCGCGCGCCTTCATGAGCGTGGTCATGCCCGACAACATGAACCGCGTGAAGAAGTACCGGGACGACGTCCCCCTCTTCTCGCGTTTCCAGATCGAACACCAGATCGAATCGGCCTACTCGCGCATGGTGATGTTGCCCTCGGGCGGCGCCATCGTGATCGACCACACCGAGGCCCTGGTCTCGGTGGACGTGAACTCGGCCCGCGCCACCAAGGGCGCCGACATCGAGGAAACGGCGCTGCGCACCAACCTCGAAGCCGCCGACGAGATCGCCCGCCAGCTGCGCCTGCGCGACCTGGGCGGCCTGATCGTGATCGACTTCATCGACATGGAAGCCAGCAAGGCCCAGAAGGACGTGGAAACGCGCCTGAAGGACGCCCTGCGCCATGACCGCGCCCGCGTGCAGATGGGCAAGATCAGCCGCTTCGGCCTGATGGAGCTGTCGCGCCAGCGCCTGCGCCCGTCGCTGTCGGAAGGCTCGCACATCACCTGCCCGCGCTGCAACGGCACCGGCCATATCCGCGATACCGAATCCTCCGCCCTGCAGGTCCTGCGCATCATCCAGGAAGAAGGGATGAAGGAAAACACGGCCGCCATCCACTGCCAGGTGCCGGTGGAAGTGGCCGCGTTCCTGCTCAACGAGAAGCGCCAGGACATCAACCTGATCGAGATGCGCTTCAAGGTCAACGTCCTGCTGATCCCGAACAAGCACCTCGAGACCCCGCACTACAAGCTCGAGCGCCTGCGCCACGACGATCCGCGCCTGGAAGACAGCACCGCCAGCTACAAGATGGCCGAGGCTGCCGCCAAGGAACTGGAAGCCGACACCAGCTACAGCAGCCGCAAGAAGGAAGACGCCAAGCCGCGCCAGGAAGCCGCCGTCAAGGGCATCACGCCGGAACAGCCGGCGCCCGTGTCGGTGCCGCGCGCCGAACGCACCCCGCGCCCCGAAGCGCCGGTTGCCCGCCCGGTGCCGGCCACCCAGCCGGTCGCCAGCGGTGGCTTCATCGGCTGGCTCAAGAGCCTGTTCGGCGCCAAGCCGGCGGCACCTGCCATCGAGCCGGCCAAGCCGGCTGAGGCGGAACAGCGCAACGGCGAAAACCGCCGGGAACGCGGCCAGCGCGGCGAACGCGGCGAAGGCCGTGGCCAGCGTACCGAGCGTGGCGAACGCGGTGAACGTGGCGACCGCCAGGGCCGCGGCCAGCGCGGCGAGCGCGCGCCGCAGGAGCGTGGCGAACGTGCTGAACGTGCCGAGCGCGGTGAACGCGTCGAGGCCCGTGGCGAACGTGGCGAGCGCACCGAGCGTGGCGAACGCACGGAACGCGGCGAGCGCGGTGAGCGCAATGGCCGCGCCCCGCGCCAGGCCGCGCTGGAAGCCCAGCCGGCCCGCCAGCCGGAAGGTGCGGCAGCCGAGCGCACCGAGGGCCGCGGGGAAGGCCGCCGCGACCGCAACCAGGAGCGCCGCGAGCGCCAGCGCGAACGCCAGCGCGGCGACGCGCCGCGTGAAGACGAAGCCGGCGAAGGCCTGGCTGCTGAAGCCGCTGGCGTCGCCATCGTGGCCGCAAGCGCGGTTTCCGTGGCTGCACCTGCCGCAGCCGCGCCGGTAGCCCAGCGCGACGAAGCTGACAACGCACGCACGGATCTGCCGGAAGCGCCGGAAGGTGCCGAGAACGGCGAAGGCGAAGAACGCCGTCGCCGCAACCGCCGCGGCCGCAACCGCTATCGCCGCGAACGCGACGATGGCGTGCAGGCCGGCGAAGGCACCGAAGGCGCCGAGGGCGCGGACGGCGAGCAGGCAGTGGAAGCGCGTGAAGTGGCAGCCGATGCCGCCGCGCCCGTTGCCGCAGTCCAGACCGTCGAGGCTGTCGAGACCGTCGAAGCCGTGGTGACCGAGTCGGTCGCCGCCGTGATCGCCGAGCCCGCGGCCAGCGTCCCGGCCTATCAGCCGGCCGAAGCCGCCGTGGCAGCGCCCGCGCCGACGGTACTGCCAGCCGAAACGCTGGCCGCACCGGCAGCCGAGCCCGTCGAGGCAGTCCCGGCAGCGCAAGCCCCGGTGGCAGAGGCCCCGGTAGCACAAGCCCCGGTGACGCAAGCCGTCATCGCCAGCCCCGCCGCCTATGCGCCGGCGCCCGCCCCCGTCGTGGAAGCCGCTGTGCAGGCTCCCGCGCCGGTGGAAGCGCCCGTGGCAGCACCTGCGACCGTGACCCCGGCGGCTCCTGCGCCGGTGGCCATCGAAGGCCTGCAACCGATGCTGGCCTCGGCCGGTCTCGAGTGGGTGAGCACCGACAGCAGCAAGCTGCGCGCAGCCCAGGAAGCTGCCGCCAGCATTCCGGCGGCGCCGCGCGTGGTTCGCGAGCGCAAGCCGCTGGCCCCGCTGCCGGAAGGCCCGATGGTGCTGGTCGAGACGGCGCCCGCCGTCAAGGAAACGACGCCGCAGGAATAAGCGGCCTCGGCCAGGAAGCAAGGAAGCAAGGAAAGGGACGGCGATGCCGTCCCTTTTTTCATATCTGCACGCCGCGTTCGCACCCGTGCGGCCTGGCAGCGACGGTACAGGCACAGGCTCGGCTAGAATGACAGCATGATGGCGCCCCGATAAGGTGCCCGAGGACAGCCCCCGGAACGGGCCCTGCCTGCCCGTCACAGATTCGCCCCCCAACCCCAGGCCATGACCGAATCCGTCATTCCCATCTTCGACCTGCGCGACCACCGCTACCGCTCGATGACGCCCGTCATCCCGGACTTGCTCGCCCCGCCGTCGGGACTGGTTGCCGACAGGCGCGGCAGGCCGCTGCATGACCTGCGCATCTCGGTCACGGACCGCTGCAACTTCCGCTGCGTGTATTGCATGCCCAAGGAGGTGTTCGACAAGGACTACACCTTCCTGCCCCATTCCGAATTGCTCAGCTTCGAGGAAATCGAGCGCGCCGCCCGCCTCTTCGTCGCGCACGGCGTGGAGAAGATCCGCCTGACCGGCGGCGAGCCGCTGCTGCGCAAGAACATCGAGAAGCTGGTGGAAATGCTGGCCCGCATCGAGACGCCCGCGGGCAAGCCGCTCGACCTGACGCTCACCACCAATGCTTCGCTGCTGGCGCGCAAGGCGCGCTCCCTGCGCGATGCGGGCCTGACGCGCGTGAGCGTGAGCCTGGATGCCATCGACGACGACACCTTCCGCCGCATGAACGATGTCGATTTCGCGGTGGCCGACGTGCTGGACGGCATCGAGACCGCCCAGGCGGTGGGCCTGGCGCCGATCAAGGTCAATATGGTGGTCAAGCGCGGCACCAACGATGCCGAGATCGTGCCGATGGCGACGCATTTTCGCGGCAGCGGCATCATCGTGCGCTTCATCGAGTTCATGGACGTGGGCGCCAGCAACCACTGGCAAATGGACGAGGTGCTGCCCTCCGCCGATGTGGTGCAACGCATCCACGAAGTGTTTGCGCTCGAAGCCATCGCCGCCAACTACAGCGGCGAGACCGCCGAACGCTGGCGCTACCGCGACGGTGCCGGCGAGATCGGCGTGATCTCCAGCGTGACCCACGCCTTCTGCGGCGACTGCAGCCGCATCCGCCTCTCGACCGAAGGCCGCCTCTACCTCTGCCTGTTCGCCACCGAGGGCTACGACCTGCGCGCGCTGCTGCGCGGCCCGCACAGCGACCTGGAAATCGCCAACGCCATCGCGCAGGTCTGGCAGGCCCGCACCGATCGTTACTCCGAACAGCGCAGTGATCCGGCGGTGCGGCAGGCGCGCGCCGAAAGCAAGATAGAGATGTCCTACATCGGCGGCTGAGGGCGCACCTTCGCACTGCGTTCCGCAACCTTTCCGCACCTTTCCGCACCTTCCCGGACCTTCCGTCAACGTGCCGCCCGCGCCGCAACCCAACTTCCACCCGATGATTTCACGCGACGACATTACCGGCCTGATCCTCGCCGGCGGCAGGGGCAGCCGCATGGGCGGGACCGACAAGGGCCTGCAGCCATTCCGGGGCGCCCCCATGGCCATGCATACGCTGATGCGCCTGGCGCCCCAGACCGGCGGCTTGCTGATCAATGCCAACCGCAACCTGGCGGCCTATGAGTCGTTCGGGGTACCCGTGGCGACCGACTCGGTGCCCGATTTCGCCGGGCCGCTGGCCGGCATGCTCGCCGGGCTCGAACAGTGCCAGACCGCCTGGCTGCTCACCGCGCCCTGCGACTCGCCGTTCCTGCCGCCCGACCTGGCCTCGCGCCTGGCGGCCGCGATCGAGGCGGAAGGCGCCGAGATGGCCATCCCCGTCACCGTCGATGCCCAGGGCCGACGGCAAACCCAGCCCGTGTTCTGCCTGATGCCGGTGACGGCACGCGACAGCCTGGTGGCATTCCTCGATGCCGGCGGCCGCAAGATCGAGACCTGGGCCGCGTCCCACCGCCTTGCCGAAGTGCCGTTCGACGACGCCGGCGCCTTTGCCAATATCAATACGCTGGACGAGTTGCGCTCGCTGGAAGCGCGCTGACAAACCAGGCCACTGCCTCTCCGGGACCGCTCCATGCCTTCTCTGCAATCCGTCATTTCCTGCCTGTCCGACTACGATCCCGGCGCCTTGCCGGTGGCGCAGGCCAGCCAGATCATCCGCGAAGTGATCGAACCGGTCCGCGGCACCGAACAGCTCGCCATCCGCACCGCGCTGGGCCGCGTGCTGGCCGAGGACGTCATCTCCACGCTGGACGTGCCGGCGCACGACAACGCCGCCATGGACGGCTACGCCTTCGCCGGCGACGAACTGGCCGGCGGCGGCGAAGTCACCCTGGTGGTCGCCGGCAGCGCCTTCGCCGGCGGTGCGGGTAGCCAGCGCGCAGGGCGTGGCCAGGCGGTGCGCATCATGACGGGCGCGATCATGCCGGCCGGCTGCGACACCGTGATCCCACAGGAGTTCGTGGAGGTACACGGAGAGCAGATCCGCTTCGACGCCGCTTCGGTGCGCGCCGGGGACAACCGCCGCCTGCGCGGCGAGGATCTCGCGCTAGGCCAGGCGGCGCTCGCCGCGGGCCGCATCCTGCGCCCGGCCGACCTGGGCCTGCTCGCATCGCTCGGCGTGGCCGAGATCAAGGTCCGGCGCCGCCTGCGCGTCGCCTTCTTCTCCACCGGCGACGAACTGCGCTCGATCGGCGAGCCGCTCGATCCGGGCTGCGTCTACGACTCCAACCGCTATACGCTGCACGGCATGCTGCGCCGGCTGGACGTGGACCTGGTCGACATGGGCGTGGTGCGCGACGACCCCGAGGCGCTCGAAGCCGCGTTCCGCAGCGCCTGCGAGAATGCCGATGCCGTCATCACCTCGGGCGGCGTGTCGGTCGGGGAAGCCGACTACACCAAGCAGATCATGGCGCAGCTGGGTGACGTCACGTTCTGGAAGATCGCCATGCGCCCGGGGCGGCCCATGGCCTTCGGCCGCATCGTCTCCCATGGCCGCGAAGCGCTGCTGTTCGGGCTGCCGGGCAACCCGGTGGCGGTGATGGTGACCTTCTATCACTTCGTGCGGGCCGCCTTGCACCGGCAGATGGGTGCCAATGTGCCGCCGCTGCCGCTGATGCGCGTGCGCAGCGTGCAGCCGATCCGCAAGAAGCCGGGCCGCACCGAATACCAGCGCGGCATCCTGACGCAGGCGGAGGACGGACGCTGGCAGGTAGGCGTGACCGGCCAGCAGGGATCGGGCGTGTTGCGCTCGATGAGCGAGGCCAACTGCTTTATCGTCCTCGGGCACGATCAAGGGCGGGTGGAGGCCGGCGACGAAGTCGAGGTGATGCTGTTCGACGGGCTGATGTAGGCTGCGCCACGGTGTCGTTTTTGTGCCGCAGTTTTTTGACCTTTAGCCGACGTTTAGCCGCCAGATCGGCCGTTTTCCGTACCCTGCGGGTGGCGGACTATGCGCCGCTGCACCCATTCGATACACTTGCGCAACATTACTCTGCCTATGCCCCAAGCTGTCATGAATCAGGAGATTGCGTACCTCCACCCGGTCAAAACCGCCCGCGCGCTGGTGCTCGTGTACCTGTGCTTTTCGGTACCGATCGTCTCGCTGGGACTGTTCGTGGCCTTTATCCGCTACGGTGACCTCCCGGGCATCACGGTGTTCACGGCACTGATCCTCAATGCGCTGATCGGCTTCGGCCTGTTGTGGCTGGCCTGCAAGGCCTACAACTGGGTCGCGGCGCGCTTCGGTGGCATCGAGGTCACGATCCGCGACCTGCCCTGAAGCCCCGGCCGCCCGGCCAGCCTCAAAAAAGAAAAGCGCATCGGTTCGATGCGCTTTTTTCGTCATGGACACCCTCGCCCCGGGGCTCCCTCGCCAGGGGCTTGCTTCAGCCGCCCTCGCCTTCGCCTTCCTCGCCCTGCGCCTGCTCCACGGCACCCAGGCCCAGCAGTTCCTGCGCAGCCTCGCCGGGCATCGCCTCCACCGCGCGCAGCTTGCGCTCCATCTGCCGCGTGCGTACTTCGGCCAGCTCGATATTGCGCGCCGCCCGTTCCAGCGTGTCGCGGGTCTTGGACAGCACCACGCCGAACTTGCCGAACTCGGTCTTGACCGCGCCCAGCACGCTCCATACCTCGCTCGAGCGCCGCTCCAGCGCCAGCGTGCGGAATCCCATCTGCAGGCTGTTGAGCAAGGCCATCAGCGTGGTCGGCCCGGCCACGGTGATGCGATGGTCCCGCTGCAGCAGGTCGACCAGGCCGGGCCGGCGCAACACCTCGGCGTACAGGCCTTCGGTCGGCAGGAACAGGATGGCGAAATCGGTGGTGGCCGGCGGCGAGACGTATTTTTCCGAGATGGTCTGCGCCTCGCGCCGGATCGCCACTTCCAGTTCGCGCCCGAAGGTGGCCACGCCATCCACATCGCCCCGCTCCTGCGCATCGAGCAGCCGCTCGTACTGCTCCTTCGGGAACTTGGCATCGATCGGCAGCCAGACTTCCCCGCCCGACGGATCCTTGCCCGGCAGGCGGATGGCGAACTCCACCCGCGCGCCAGAATTGCGCACGGTCTCGACGTTCTTGGCGTATTGCTCGGTGGTCAGCACCTGTTCGAGCAGCATTTCCAGTTGCACCTCGCCCCATGTGCCGCGCGACTTCACATTGGTCAGCACCCGCTTGAGGTCGCCCACGCCCTGCGCCAGCGCCTGCATCTCGCCCAGCCCGCGGTGCACCTGCTCGAGCCGCTCCGACACCAGCTTGAACGATTCGCCGAGACGCTGCTCCAGCGTGGCGTGCAGCTTCTCGTCGACGGTGCGGCGCATCTCCTCGAGCTTGGTGGCGTTGTTGGCCTCGATCTCCTTGAGCTTCTGCTCGAGCGTGGCACGCACCTCGCCCAGGCGGCGCTCGTTGCCTTCGGAGATCTGCCCGAGCTGCTGCTGCAGCACGTCGCCGAAACGGCGCAGCGCCAGGCCTTGCTCCTCGCGCGCGTGCTGGCCCTGCTGCAGCAGGTTTTGCCTGACCTGGTCGAGCTGCTGGGCATTGGACTCGGTCAGCTTGGCAAGCTGCTGCGCGAACATGTCGATCTGGTTGTTCTGCAGCGTGGCGATGCTGGTCAGCTGCGACGACAGCGTCTGCTGGAAGCGCATCATCTGCTGGCCGGCTTCTCCCCGGCCGACGCTCGCGCTCTGCGCAATCTCGGTGCGCAACTCGCGCTCCAGCCGCTCGGTGCCACGCGCGCCTTCGGCACGCAGCTCGGCGAGCAGGCGCAGCAGTTCCGGGCTGGCGTCAGCCGGCGCGCCGCGCTGGCGCAGCAGCAAGACCACCAGCAACAGCACCGCGGCGGCGGCCAGCGCGAGCGTCAAAAGAGAAATCAGGTTCATGTATGTCGGGAGTGATCGAAGGCGCCGTGGCAACCAGGATGCATCAGCGGCGGCGTGCCATCACTTCGGGATTGATCACCGAAGGCGGATGGCCCGCCTGCGGGCCTGCGTCCAGCGCGGCGATCAGGTTGTCGGCGGCTAGATCGGCCATGGCGCGCCGGGTCTTTTCGGAGGCGCTGGCGATGTGCGGGGTCAGCACGACATTGGGCACCGCCAGCAAGCCGGGATGGACGCTCGGCTCGCCCTCGAACACATCGAGCCCGGCGGCGAAGATACGGCGCTCGCGCAGCGCCTCGGCCAGCGCGGCGTCGTCCACGACACCGCCGCGCGCAAGGTTGACCAGCGTGGCCGACGGCTTCATCTGCGCCAGCTCGGCGGCGCCGATGCTGTGATGGCTCTGCGCGCCATAGGGCAGCACCAGCAGCAGGTGATCGGATTGCGCCAGCAGTTCGGCCTTGCTGACATAGCGCGCATTGAGCGCGCGCTCGGTTTCCTCGGGCAGGCGGCTGCGGTTGTGATAGATCACGGGCATGCCGAAGCCTGCCCCGCGCCGCGCCAGCGCCTGCCCGATGCGGCCCATGCCGAGGATGCCGAGCGTGCTGCCGTGCAGGTCCACGCCGAGGAACATGTCGAAGCTCCAGCGCTGCCAATTGCCCGCGCGCAGCCAGTGCTCGGACTCGGTCACGCGGCGCGCGGTGGCCATCAGCAGGGCCCAGCCGAAGTCGGCCGTGGTTTCCGTCAGCACGTCGGGCGTGTTGGTCGCCACGATGCCGGCCGCGCTCAGCGCGGGCACGTCGAGGTTGTTGTAGCCCACCGCCATGTTGCAGACCGCGCGCAAGGCCGGCAGGCCTGTCAGCAGCTCGCCGTCGATGCGATCCGCGGCATTGGCCAGCACRCCGGCCTTGCCCGCCAGGCGCGCCTTCAGCGCGGCGGCGTCGAGCGCCTCGTCCTGCTGGTTGCTGTCGACATCGAAATATTGCGCGAGCCGGTCGATCACTTCGGGAAAGATGGCGCGGGTCACGAGGACGGAGGGCTTGCTCATGGTTGCGTGCTCACACGTGGAAAAAGATAAAAGTCATCATCAGGAACAGCGGCACCAGCACGCACGCCGACCACAACATATAGCCGAAGAAGCTGGGCATGCGCACGCCGCGGCTCTCGGCAATCGCCTTGACCATCAGGTTGGGCGCGTTGCCGATATAGGTATTGGCGCCCATGAACACGGCGCCGGCCGAGATCGCCGCCAGCGTCGACGCATCCCGCGTCATCAGCGTCACGGGGTCGCCGCCGGCGGTGTTGAAGAACACCAGGTAGGTCGGCGCGTTGTCGAGGAACGAGGACAGGATGCCGGTGGCCCAGAAGTACATGCTGTCGACGGGCCGGCCGCCCGCATCGCTGACCAGGCGGATCACGCCGGCAAAGGCGCCATCGGTGCCGGCCTTGAGCATGGCGATCACCGGGATGATGGTGAGGAAGATGCCGGCGAACAGCTTGCCCACTTCCAGGATCGGCTCCCAGGTGAACTCGTTGCCGCTGCGCGCCGTGGCCGGCGTGATCCACAACGACAGCAGCGCTACCGCCACCAGCAGGACATCGCGCGTGGCCATCTGCAGGCCGACCACCGTGCCCATCACGTCGAACTCGATGCCGGGCTTCCACAGCCCGCTCATCAGCACCAGGGCAACCACCGCCAGCAGCAGGATGAAATTGCGCTTGCCTTCGATGCGGATGCCTGCCGAATCGGGCGTGGGATCGGCGGCCGCCGGCAGCTCTTCCTCACGGCGCAGATAGTAGTGCCGGTCGACGAAATAGAAGATCACCAGCAGCGCGCTGCAGATGAACAAGGTCTCGGGCAGGATATTGCGCAGCGTCCAGAAGAAATCCACGCCCTTGAGGAAACCGAGGAACAGCGGCGGATCGCCCAGCGGCGTCAGCGCGCCACCGGCATTGGCAGCCAGGAAGATGAAGAACACCACCACATGCGCCACATGGCGCCGGTTATCGTTGGCGCGCAGCAGCGGCCGGATCAGCAGCATGGCCGCGCCCGTGGTGCCCATCAGGCTGGCCAGCACCGTGCCGAGCGCGAGCAGCCCGGTATTCAGCCGCGGCGTGCCGTGCAGATTGCCACGCACGCAGATGCCGCCGGCCACGACGTACAGCGCGGCGATCAGCGCGATGAACGGGATGTACTCGGAGAGCAGCGCATGCACGGCGCCTGCGGCCGCGGCATGCCCGCCAAAGGCCTGCGCGAACGGGACCAGGAACACCAGCGCCCAGGCCGCGACGATCTTGCCGTAGTGGTGATGCCAGAAACGTGGCGCGATCAGCGGCAACAGCGCGATCGAGAGCAGCGTGCCGGCAAACGGCAAGGCCCACAGCGGCGACAGCGTGGCGCCGTCGAGCTCCGCGGCACGGGCCAGTCCGGGCGTCGATGCAAGCAACGGTAAAAGCAATGCGAGGGCACGACGCATCGGCCGGGATCTCCTTGTTCTGGATTGCGGCACCCGCGCCGGGCGGCGGCAGGCGGAGACCGCGCGCGCGCCGGTCTGCTCAGCGCAGGTCAGCTCAGGACAGGACAGGACAGGCGCGACGGGCCACCGGCGTGCTGCCAAGCCCTCAAGTGTAAAGCAATCGCGCGGGCATTCCGGCCACGCGGCGAAGCATGTCGATGCGCGGGATTCAGTCCCGCTCGACCAGGATCACGTGCACGCGATACGGTCCGTGCGCGCCGAGCACGATGGTCTGCTCGATGTCGCCGGTGCGCGAGGGACCGCTGATGATATTGGTCGCGCGCGGCAGCTCGCCGCGCTCCCTGCGCATCAGCGCGAAAGCATCTTCCATCCCGTCGACGATGCGCGAAACCGGCACCACCGCGATATGCGTCTCCGGCAGCAGCGCGGCCGAGGCGAAGGTCTGCGGGCCGGACAGCAGCATCAGCGAACCGGTCTCGGCAATGGCGCAGAAGCAGCCCGTGATGCCGACCATGTCGCCATGGTCGTGGTCGGCCTGCGCGTCGCGCACCGGTGGCCGGCACTCCACCGTCAGGCCCTGCGCCTGCCAGTCGAGCACGCCGAAGCTGTCCCAGGCAACGGCCCTGCGCACCAGGCCCAGGCTGTCCAGGTAACGCGCGGCGGCGGCCGGCACGTCTGCCATGGTCGCCACGCGCTCCACCGTGGAAGCCAGCTTCACTGCCTGCTCCTGGAAGGTGGCGACCCGGTCCGCCGGTGCCGGCGGGCGCGGGCCGGCGGGATGGCGCGCAAGGTAGTCGGCCACAGCGGCGCGTTCGCCGTTGCTGACGCCGGCGGCGCGGCCCTGGGCCCCGCGGATGCGGGCAAAGATGCGGTCGCGGGCGGAAGTGGTGTTCATGGCATGGGTTCCGAAAAAGGGTACTGGGATAGCTGGCGGGATCTTGGTGCGCGTCGCTTCAGGCCGGTGCCTGGATGCCGAACACCTGCCGCAGGTACGTCATGTATGCCGGGTCGTCGCACATGGTCTTCTCGGGCGTGTCCGACAGCTTGGCCACCGGCTGCCCGTTGCAGCGGGTCATCTTGATGACGATCTGCAGCGGCGTGTAGCCGAGGTCGTTGGTCAGGTTGGTGCCCACGCCGAACGCCAGGCGGCAGCGTCCGCCGAAGCGCTCGTACAGCTCGATCACACGCGGGATGTCGAGGCTGTCGCTGAAGATCAGCGTCTTGCCCTGCGGGTCGACGCGGCCCGCCGCGTAGTGGGCCAGCATGCGCTCGCCCCAGGCGAAGGGATCGCCCGAATCGTGGCGCACGCCGTCGAACAGCTTGCAGAAATAAAGGTCGAAATCGCGCAGGAAGGCATCGAATCCGTAGGTGTCGGACAGGGCGATGCCGAGATCCCCGCGGTATTCCTTGGCCCATACCTCGAGCGCGAACACCTGCGAATCGCGCAGCCGCGGGCCCAGCGCCTGGCAGGCCTGCAGGTATTCGTGCGCCATGGTGCCGAGCGGGATCAGGTTATGCAGCCGCGCGAAATGCACGTTGCTGGTGCCGGCCAGCTGGGGCCCAAGCACGCGGCGCATGGTCTGCAACACTTCTTCCTGCCAGTCGCGCGAGAAGCGGCGCCGCGAGCCGTAGTCGGCGATCACGCAATCGGCGTGGCCGGGCATCTTCAGCAGGGCCAGCTTGTCCTCGAGGCGGCGGCGCCCTTCGCTCCAGTCCGGCTTCGGCTGGGTATTGCGGAAGTAGACTTCGTTGACGATGGCCAGCAGCGGCACTTCGAACAGGATGGTGTGCAGCCACGGCCCGCGGATGGTGATCTCGATCTCGCCGCTGYCCGGCGCGACAGGCGCGACCGTGACGTATTTCTCGTTGAGGTGGAACAGGCCGAGGAAATCGACGAAGTCGCTCTTGATGAAGCGCAGGCCGCGCAGGTAGTCCAGCTCCTCCTGCGTGAAGCGCACCTGGCAGAGCTGGGTGATCTCGTCGCGGATCTCGTCGACATAGGGCGTCAGGTCGACGCCCGCGTTGCGGCACTTGAAGCGGTACTCGACCTGCGCCGCCGGGAAATGATGCAGCACGACCTGCATCATGGTGAACTTGTACAGGTCGGTGTCGAGCAGGGAGGCAATGATCATGTCGGGCCAGACGGCAAAGCCGAGTCAGTGCGACATGCTAACCGAAAGTGCGGCTGGCGGCCCGGGATTGCGATCCGGGATTGCGACCCGGCCGGCGACCGTCCGTGGCGCCTGTCTCACGCACCATCGAGGAAGCGGTCGGGCTGGCGGCCGCGGGCGCTGCCACGCAAGCACCATAGCTGCTCGCCCTTGTAGCCGGGGCAGACCACCAGCATGGCCTGCGCGCGCGGCACGGCGTCCGGCAGCGGTTCGGCGAAGGCGGCGGAGCGGACCGTGATGCGCTCCCAGTAGACCCGCGTAGCCGCGCGGCGGAACACCAGCACCTGCACCGGCGCGCCGCGCGCCGGTTGCAGGCCTGCGTCGCAGGGCATGAAGCCGGCCTGGCCGCAGTTGGCCATGGCCTCGCCGGCCGGCTCGACCACCACGCCGAAGTCGTCCCACTCGAAGCGCGTCAGTGCCTCCAGGGGTACCGGCCGGTCGGTCTCCATGCGCCATGCCATCAGGCGCGCCACCACGCTCTCGGGCGGCAGCCCGGCCTGCGCGAGCGTCTGCGCATGGGCAAGGGGCGCGGCCACCGCAAGCAGCAGCGCCAGCCGGGCAAGCAGACCAGCCGCAGGGAAACGCCGGGCGCCGCTGGCTGGCGGCTTGCAGACGGGTACAGGCATGGCGCTCTCCTCGGGTGGACGCGCGGCAGCACCGCGCGGGCAGGCTCAGGCAGCATACAACGGCGCCGCGCCATGGGCCAGCGAAGCACATTCGCGCCAGGCCGCGGCACTGCGTTGGATCAAATGCGCATAAAGAAATAAGAAAACTATCTGATCCGGCTATATAGGAGGATTACCCTAGGTTTGTGGCTCGGCTACAATATCGGTCTTTGAAAGGCCACGGCCTGCGCTCGCGTCGCGTACGGTGAATGGATGGTGACCCCAAGGGAATTCCCATCCCGCCCGCATGGCGGCGTGACCCGCAACGCACAACAAGCCTGTTCCCCCATCGAAGCCGATCCCGTTTTTCTGGAACCGAAATGACTCACGTTGTCACCGAATCCTGCATCCGCTGCAAATACACCGACTGCGTCGATGTGTGTCCGGTTGATTGCTTCCGCGAAGGTCCGAACTTTCTCACCATTGACCCGGACGAGTGCATCGATTGCGCGGTGTGCGTGGCGGAATGCCCGGTGAATGCGATCTATGCAGAAGAAGACGTGCCTGGCGACCAGCAGCCGTACATCGACCTGAACGCCGAACTCGCGCGCAACTGGCCGTCCATCACCAAGACCAAGTCGCCGCTGGCGGACGCGGACCAATGGAAGGACGTGAGCGAGAAGCTGCAATACCTCGAGCGCTGATCGACACGCCGGCCAGGGCACAAGACCAAAAGCAGGCCAGAAAGCCGTCCCCACACGCGAGCTTTCCCGTAATGCCGGGCACGCCCGTGCCCACAACGTATCAGGACGAATATGGACTTGAGCATCCCTAACCCCGTCGCCGACGCCGGCCACAACGTCGCCGCCGGCAACGCCGCTGGCGGCCAGCCGCTGGAAATCGACGCGCTGATCGTCGGCGCGGGACCGGTCGGACTCTTCCAGGTCTTCGAACTGGGCCTGCTTGAAATCAAGGCGCACGTGATCGACTCGCTGAAAGTCGTGGGCGGCCAGTGCGTCGAACTCTATCCGGACAAGCCGATCTACGACATCCCGGCGGTGCCCATCTGCACCGGCCAGGAGCTGACCGACAACCTGCTCAAGCAGATCGAGCCGTTCGAGCCGACCTTCCACCTGGGGCAGGAAGTTGCCGTGGTGGAGCGCCGTGAAGACGGCCGCTTCTTCGTCGAGACCTCGCTCGGAACGCGCCTCATCACCAAGACGATCTTTATCGCCGCCGGCGTGGGCTCGTTCCAGCCGCGCACGGTAAAGGTCGAAGGCATCGACAAGTTCGACGGCAAGCAGCTGTTCTACCGTGTCAAGGATCCGAGCCGCTTCCACGGCCGCAACCTCGTCATCGTCGGCGGCGGCGACTCCGCCCTTGACTGGGCGCTGGACCTGGTCGGCAAGGCCGAGTCGGTGGTGATGATCCATCGCCGCGACGGCTTCCGCGCCGCGCCGGCATCGGTCGCCAAGATGAAGGAACTGTGCGAGCAGATGGAGATGCAGTTCCTGGTCGGCCAGATCGGCGGCTACGAAGAAAAGGACGGCCTGCTCACGGGAATCAAGGTGACCGGTGCCGATGGCGTGACCCGCCGCCTGCCGCTCGATGACCTGCTGGTGTTCTTCGGCCTCTCGCCCAAGCTCGGTCCCATCGCAGAGTGGGGCCTGGACCTGGAGCGCAAGCAGATCAAGGTGGACACGGAGAAGTTCGAGACCAATATCCCCGGCATCTTCGCGGTGGGCGATATCAACACCTACCCCGGCAAGAAGAAGCTGATCCTCTCGGGCTTCCACGAAGCCGCGCTGGCCGCCTTCGGTGCCGCGCCGTATATCTTCCCCGCGAAGAAGATCCACATGCAGTACACCACGACCTCGCCGAAGCTGCACAAGATCCTCGGCGTCGATTCGCCGGTGTTCGACTGAGCCAGGGGCGCCCTGCTCGCCGGCCCCGTCCGGCAATCGGGCGCAACATAAAAAAACCGTCCTCCGGGGCGGTTTTTTTATGGCAAAAAATAAAAAGCTCTCCTATAATCTGGCCCTCGCCACCGGACACCGGCAGCGCAGGCCAGATCATCGGCCAGGCGCGTGGGTCGTTCAGGCGGAACCAGAAGTTTCGCAGCACCGGCAGCAAAAGCAGCAAAAAGTTGTCGCCAGGGTGTTGACGAATAAAAGAGAAACTGGTTATAATCCTTTTCTCAGCTGTTCCCTGATAGCTCAGTTGGTAGAGCGACGGACTGTTAATCCGCAGGTCGCTGGTTCGAGCCCAGCTCGGGGAGCCAAAGAACGTGAAAGGCCCGCAAGAAATTGCGGGCCTTTTTCACATGGCGCTTCGCTTTCCAAGCTCTCCTGGCGCATTGCTACGCCGAAGCACTCCGCGCGGGCTGCCCATACAGCCCACATTCCAGATCGCTCTCCAGTTCCTCTATCCACTCCAGCCCGGGGGCTGCCTCATAGGCGCTTTGCGCACTGTTGGAGAGCCGCCTCACGCTGAGCCGGCGCGGATCGCCGGCGACGACCGGTTCCTGCTGGATCTCGAAATCGTTGGGCACGAAGCCCAGCCGCTCGCACAAGACCTGGACCTCGTGCTGTTCATCGGCGGGCAAGTGGGGATATAGCTGCTCGGCCATCGCACTCTCCTTTCGAGTCAATGCGGCGCCGCGCGGCACGCAAGCCGCGCGATGCCCTCGCCCTGCCGCTCAGGGCACGCTAGCGCGTCTGCCGGCTATTGATGACGGCCTCCGCCACATTTGCCGGTGCTTCCGTGTAATGCTTGAATTCCATCGTGTAGGTGGCACGCCCCTGGGTCAGCGAGCGCAGCGAGGTCGAGTAGCCGAACATCGTGGCCAGTGGCACTTCGGCGCGCACCAGCTTGCCACCGCCGCCCGCGATGTCCTCCATGCCGTGCACGATGCCGCGGCGCGATGACAGGTCACCCATCACGTTGCCGGTGAATTCCTCGGGCGTCTCCACTTCCACCGCCATCATCGGCTCGAGCAGGATCGGCTTGGCACGGCGCATCCCCTCCTTGAACGCCATCGAGCCGGCCATGCGGAACGCGTTTTCGTTCGAGTCGACATCGTGGTAGGAGCCGAACACCAGCGTGGCCTTGACGTCCACCACCGGGTAGCCGGCCAGCACGCCGGTTTCCAGTGTCTCGCGGATGCCCTTGTCCACGGCAGGAATGAATTCGCGCGGCACCACGCCACCCTTGATCGCATCGACGAATTCATAGCCCTTGCCGGCCGGCTGCGGATCCAGGTCGATCACCACATGGCCATACTGGCCGCGCCCGCCGGACTGCTTGACGAACTTGCCCTCGACATCCTTCGCGCCCTGCTTGATGGTCTCGCGGTACGCCACCTGCGGCTTGCCGACGGAGGCCTCCACATTGAACTCGCGCCGCATGCGGTCGACCAGGATTTCCAGGTGCAGCTCGCCCATGCCGGAGATGATGGTCTGGCCCGATTCCTCGTCCGTATGCACGCGGAACGACGGATCTTCCTGCGCCAGGCGGTTCAGGGCCAGGCCCATCTTTTCCTGGTCGGCCTTGGTCTTGGGCTCGACGGCCTGCGAGATCACCGGCTCCGGGAAACTCATGCGCTCGAGGATGATCACGTTGGTCGGATCGCACAGCGTGTCCCCGGTGGTCGCCTCCTTGAGGCCGACCGCGGCGGCGATGTCGCCGGCGCGCACCTCCTTGATCTCGCTGCGCACATTGGCGTGCATCTGCAGGATGCGCCCGAGCCGCTCCTTCTTGTCCTTGACCGGGTTGTACACGGTGTCGCCGGAATTCACCACGCCGGAATAGACGCGGAAGAAGATCAGCTGCCCGACGAAGGGATCGGTCATGATCTTGAAGGCCAGCGCGGAGAACGGCTCGTCGTCGCTGGGATGGCGCTCCGCCTCCTTGTCGTCCACGGTATGGCCCAGGATGGCGGGCACATCCACCGGCGACGGCAGGTAGTCGATGACGGCATCGAGCAGCGTCTGCACGCCCTTGTTCTTGAACGCGCTGCCGCATAGCATCGGCACGATCTCGTTGGCGACGGTGCGCTTGCGCAGGGCCGCCTTGATCTCTTCCTCGCTCAGCGCCTCGCCGCCCAGGTACTTGTGAAGCAGTTCGTCACTGGCTTCGGCTGCGGCCTCCACCATTTTCTCGCGCCATTCGGTCGCCAGCGCCAGCAGCTCGGGGGGGACGTCGCGATACTCGAAGTGCAGGCCCTGGCTGGTGTCGTCCCATACCGTGGCCTTCATCTTGACCAGGTCGATCACGCCCTGGAAACCGTCCTCGGCGCCGATCGGAATCTGCACCGGCACCGGGTTGCCCTTGAGGCGCTCGCCGATCTGCGCGCGCACGCGGAAGAAATCCGCACCGACGCGGTCCATCTTGTTGACGAAGGCGATGCGCGGCACCTTGTATTTGTTGGCCTGGCGCCAGACGGTCTCCGACTGCGGCTGCACGCCGCCTACCGCGTCGTAGACCATGCACGCGCCGTCGAGCACGCGCATGGAGCGTTCCACCTCGATGGTGAAGTCCACGTGGCCCGGGGTGTCGATGATGTTGATGCGGTGCTCGGGATAGTTGCCGGCCATGCCCTTCCAGAAGGCGGTGGTCGCAGCCGAGGTGATGGTGATGCCACGCTCCTGCTCCTGCTCCATCCAGTCCATGGTGGCCGCGCCGTCATGCACCTCGCCGATCTTGTGATTGACCCCGGTGTAGAACAGGATGCGCTCGGTGGTGGTGGTCTTGCCGGCGTCGATGTGCGCGCTGATACCGATGTTCCGGTAGCGCTCGATGGGGGTTTTGCGGCTCACGGCGATCTCCTGGTAGGTATCGCTCAAAAGAGTATCACTTTCGCGGGCGGCGTACTGAACGGCCCGCGGGACGGGGCCTGGCGGGCAGCACGGACATGCCGCTTCGCGCCGTGATGCCGGCGCCGGGCAATTTTTCCATCACATTCGCGACGCGGGTCGCACGGCCCGCCGCAAGCCCGCGCAAAAGCAGCGCGCGGCGGTCGCAAAAAACAGAAAAGCCCACCGATAAGGGGCGGGCTTTTTAGTAGAATACGGTCTGGTTGCGGGAGCAGGACTCGAACCTGCGACCTTCGGGTTATGAGCCCGACGAGCTGCCAACTGCTCCACCCCGCGTCAGAGGGGCGTACTATACGCCACTGAAGCGGATATGTGAAGCGTTTTCGGCATCTTTCCTTGACAGTGTTTACGTAAACCTGTAAAAGCAAGTGGGCGCATTTTTTGCGCTCAAAAGAGGAATCTTCATGGAAACTGGTACCGTCAAGTTCTTCAACGCCCAGAAGGGTTTTGGCTTCATTACCCCCGACGCCGGTGGCAAGGACTTGTTCGTCCACATCTCTCAGGTTCGCGGGGGTGCTCCGCTGCAAGACAACCAGCGAGTGCAATACCAGTCGCAACAGGGCAAGAAAGGCCCTGAAGCGGCCAATGTTTCCCCCGTTTGAACCCGCCGCTTTGCGGCAATGCTAAAGGACAGAATTGACTAAGATCGTCTTGAAACCCGGTGAGCCCGTTGAAGTTGCAATGCGGCGTTTCCGTAGGGCCATCCTCCAGACCGGCCTGATCGTTGAACTCAAGAGCCGTACCGCTTACGAGAAGCCCACGACCGAGCGCAAGCGCAAGAAGAAGGCAGCGGAATCGCGCCTTCGCAAACGTCTGCGCATGCAAATGCTGCCGAAGAAGATGTACTGATTCTGGCATTGCAAGCGGCGAGCGTGCTTCAGCGCGATTTGCCGCAGGCCGCGTGGGCCGTATGAATCCGCCAATCGTCACCTGGCGGATTTTCGTATTGGCGCGGCGCGGCCGGTAGTCCGGCCCTTCGGGGCCAGGCTTCCGCCACCCGCCCGACTCTTCCTGCGCTTCACCCTGCCCGTCGTTCCAGCGGAACCGAATGCGGCTGGTGTGTTGTATGCGCTCGCCTGTCCGGCGTGCCGCACATTCTCCCCGCCCCGCGCATTCCCCCCTGCTTCCCCGCCTGTTTCCCCGCTTTGATTCGCCCCGGCAACCGCCACGCCAGGGTATTGTGCCGCCTGTCGCTCGCGCAAGGCAGACCGCCCCGGCGGCCCGCCTGCACCGCCGGCTGCCGCGTCAGCTGCGCGCGGCGATCAGCGCGCCGGCGCCGATCAGCGTGATGCCGCCTGCCCGCTGCACGTTGGCCTGCGCGCGCCGCGTGGTCAGGCGGGTCGCCAGCGCACGCGCCAGCATGGCGTAGATCGCGGCGTTGGCCGTGGCCATCACGACGAAGGTGGGAATCAGCACCACTGCCTGCGGCCAGAATGCCTGGCGGGCATCGAGGAACTGCGGCACGAAGGCCACGAAGAAAACGATGCTCTTGGGGTTGAGCGCCGTCACCAGCCAGGCTTTGCCAAAGCGCTGCCTGCTGCTGCCGGACTGCGACTTGACCGCCATTGCGCTCGCGCGCGATGCGCCGCGCAGGGCCTGGATGCCCAGGTAGACCAGGTAGGCGGCACCGGCCCACTTCAGTGCCGTGAAGAGCGCCGCCGAGGTGGCGAGCACCGCGCCGAGCCCGGCCATCGACAAGGTGAAGGCGGTCAGGTCGCCGGCTGCCACGCCGGCCACCGTCGCGTAGGCCGAGCGGCCGCGATGGGCAAGTGCATCGCCAATCACGAGCAGGATGGTCGGCCCCGGGATGATCAGCACCACGATGCTTGTCAGCACGAATGCCAGCCAGTGTTCGAAAGACATTGCGGCTCCTCTGGGGATACTGGAATATCCGGCGCGCCGTTCAGGCGGCCGGCATCGGGAAGACAAGGCAGGTCGTGGTCGCGTAGGCGTACAGCTTGCCTTGCGTATCGATGATACGACCCTCGGCGATGCCGATCTGCGTGCTCAGGTTGATCACCTTGCCTTCCGCGCGGATCGGCCCCGTGCGGGTGGTCAGCGGCCGCACGTAGTTCACCTTGAGTTCCAGCGTAGTGTAGCCCTTGCCCGCCGGCAGCATGGTGTGCACGGCGCAGCCCACGCAGGAATCGAGCAGCGTTGCGGCATAGCCGCCGTGCACGGTGCCGATGGGATTGTAGTGCTGCGGCCCGGGCGTGCCCTGGAAGACAAAGCGCCCGGACCCGAATTCCACCGGCACGAAATCCATCAATTGCGCGATGGGTGCGCCGGGCACATTGCCCGCCATCATGTCCTCGAAGAACTGCAGGCCGGTCCGTTCGGCCAGCTGCGCCATCGTCGCCACGCCGGGCTCGCCCAGCCTTGCACGTGCCCGGCGTTCATCCTCCTGCCACTGGGCCAGTACGTCCTCTGCACTCATTGGTCGGTCTCCTTTTCGTCCTTGTGGCCTGAATATTCTGTCCGGCGCCCGGCTGCAGGGCACAGGCTGCCAGCCAGCAAGATAACTGCTTCCGGCATTCCTTGCTGCGGCGCGCCACAAAACATCCCTCCCACTGCCTGCATAATGGTGGATATTGCGCCAGCGGCGCGCATTCTTTCCCGGTCCTGCCTTGACTGCCATTCTCGAACTACGCAACGTAAGCAAGCAATACGGCGACACCATGGTGGTGAACGACCTGAGCCTGCGCGTGCAGCGCGGCCAGTGCTTCGGCCTGCTGGGGCCCAATGGCGCCGGCAAGACCACCACGCTGCGGCTGCTGCTCGGCCTGACCACGCCGGCTTCCGGCACGCTCACACTGTGCGGCGAGCCGATCCCGCAGCGCGCGCCGCAGGCGCGCATGCGGGTGGGCGTGGTGCCGCAGTTCGACAACCTGGATCCGGATTTCACGGTGGTCGAGAACCTGCGCATCTTTGGCCGCTACTTCGGCCTGGAGCGCGCCGAGATCGAGCGCCGCGTACCGGCACTGCTGGAGTTCGCCCGGCTCGAGAGCCGCGCCGGCGCGCAGGTGCGTGATCTTTCGGGCGGCATGCGCCGGCGCCTGACGGTCGCGCGCGCGCTGATCAACGACCCCGACCTGCTGGTCATGGACGAACCCACCACCGGCCTGGACCCGCAGGCACGCCACCTGATCTGGGAGCGCCTGAAATCGCTGCTGGCCAGCGGCAAGACCATCCTGCTGACCACGCACTTCATGGAAGAGGCAGAGCGCCTGTGCAACTACCTGTGCGTGATCGACGGTGGCAGCAAGATCGCGCAAGGCAAGCCGCACGAACTGATCGACAGCCAGATCGGCTGCGATGTGGTGGAGGTCTACGGCGACAACCTGGCGCCGCTGCGTGGCGAGTTGCAGCCACTGGCCATACGCACCGAGATGAGCGGCGAGACGCTGTTCTGCTATGTGAAGGAGCCGGCCCCGCTGCTGGCGGCGTTGCATGGCCGCGCCGGCGTGCGCTACCTGCACCGGCCGGCCAACCTGGAGGACGTCTTCCTCAAGCTGACCGGGCGCGAGATGCGCGACTGAAGCGCGCCTCGCCAAGGCGAGGCCGACCAAACGGATCGAACGATTGAACATGAGCGAACAAGACCCCCGCCCGAGCGGTACGCCAGCGGCCACCGCGCCGCCGCGCATGCCCGCGCCGCCGCAGCACTACCCGCAGCCGCTGCTGCCCTTGAACGCGCGCAACTGGACCATGGTCTGGTATCGCAACTTCATGGTGTGGAAGAAGCTGGCGATCCCCTCCATGATCGGCAACCTGGCCGATCCGATGATCTACCTGTTCGGCCTGGGCCTCGGGCTGGGCCTGCTGGTCGGCCAGGTCAACGGCGTGTCCTATATCGCCTTCCTCGCCGCCGGCACCACCGCATCCAGCGTGATGATGTCGGCCAGCTTCGAGTCGATGTATTCGGCCTTCTCGCGCATGCACGTGCAGCGCACCTGGGAGGCCATCATGCATGCGCCCCTGACCCTGGGCGATGTCGTGCTGGGCGAGATCATGTGGGCCGCCAGCAAGGCGGTGCTGTCGGGCCTGGCGATCATGCTGGTGGCTGGCGCGCTGGGTTATGCGCAGATGCCCGGCGCGCTGCTGGCGCTGCCGGTGATCGTGCTGGCCGGCATTGCCTTCGCCAGCCTGGCCATGATCGTCACGGCGCTGGCGCCGAGCTATGACTTCTTCATGTTCTACCAGACGCTGGTGATGACGCCGATGCTGCTGCTGTCCGGCGTATTCTTCCCGCTCGAGCAATTGCCCGCCGGAGCGCGGRCCGCCACGCAGCTGCTGCCGCTGGCGCACACGGTTGCGCTGATCCGCCCCATCATGCTGGGGCGCCCGATCGACAACCTGGCGCTGCATCTTGGGGTGCTGTGCGCCTATGCGGCGGTGGCCCTGGTAGTGGCGCTGATGCTGCTGCGCCGCAGGCTGTTGCGATGAGCCGCCAGATGCAAGGAAGCGGCCGTAGCACCAGCATCGTCGCCAGCCACGCCGCCCTGCTCGCGGCGCTCACGACATGTACGCTGCTGGGCGCCTGCAGCGTGGTCGGCGCCACCGTGGCCGTGGGCAGTGCCGTGGTGTCCACCGCGGCCACCGTGGGCTCCGCTGCCGTCAGCGTGACCACCACCGCCGTCGAAACCACGTATGGCGTCACCAAGGCCGGCGTGCAGGCAGTGGCCGGCAGCAGCGACTAGCGGCTGCTGCCGGCCACTGCCAGCGGCCTCAGCCCTGCAGTCCGCGCAGCAGGTCGGCCTTCAGGTCTTCCACCGACTCCAGGCCCACCGCCATGCGGATCAGCCCCTCGCCGATGCCGGCCGCGGCCTTGGCTTCCGGGCTGACACGCGCATGCGTGGTGGTGTACGGGTGCGTCACGGTGGTGCGTGTGTCGCCCAGGTTGCCGGTGATCGAGCACACGCGGGTGTTGTCGATCACGCGCCAGGCATTGGCACGCTGTTGCTCCGGCGTATCGCCCTTGAGCTCGAACGACACGATGGCGCCGCCCCCGCTCTGCTGGCGCCGGGCCACTTCGTACTGCGGGTGCGATTTCAGTGCGGGGTGGTAGACGCGCGCGACCGCGGGRTGCGACTCCAGGAATTCCGCCAGCACCAGCGCGCTCGCGCTGTGGCGCTCCATGCGGATCGCCAGCGTCTCCATCCCCTTGAGCAACACCCACGCATTGAAGGCGGACAGCGTCGGACCGGCCGTGCGCACGAAGGGGAATACCTTGCCCATGATGAAGTCGTGCGAACCGACCACGGCGCCGCCGAGCACGCGGCCCTGGCCGTCGATATGCTTGGTGGCCGAGTGCACGACGATGTCGGCGCCGAACTTCATCGGCTGCTGCAGCGCCGGCGAACAGAAGCAGTTATCCACCACCAGCAGCGCACCGGCATTGTGGGCGATGTCCGCAACCGCGGCGATGTCGGCCACTTCGGTAAGCGGGTTGGACGGCGTCTCCAGGAAGAACAGCTTGGTGTTGGGCTTGACCGCCGCGCGCCAGGCGCCGAGGTCGGTGCCGTCGACGAAGGTGGTCTCCACGCCGAACTTGGCGAAGATATTGGAGAACAGCGTCATGGTCGAGCCGAAGATGGCCCGCGAGCTGACCAGGTGATCGCCCGCCTGCGTCGATGACATCACGATCGACATGATCGCGCTCATGCCCGATGCCGTGGCCATGCAGGCCTCGGCGCCTTCCAGCGCGGCCAGGCGCGTCTGGAACATCGCCACGGTGGGGTTGGTGAAGCGCGAATAGGTGAAGCCCGTCTCCGAATTGGCAAAGCGTTCCGCGGCTTCGGCGGCGCTGTTGAAGCAGAAGCTGGAGGTCAGGTACATCGCCTCCGAGTGCTCCATGAACTCGCTGCGCATGGTGCCGGCGCGCACGCCGAGCGTATCGATGCCGAGGGAGTCGAGGGGAAGCGGTTCGTTCATGATGGACAGGCGGTGATACCCGCGCGGTTATAGGTAAAAGCGGTGCAAACGTCGGATGCGCTGAACACGTTGCGCCGGCCACCGGGTCGTACGGGTGCGGCCGGCAACAAAAAGCCCGTGCGATCCATTGGCCTGGCTGGCCGAATCGACGGGCTGCTTGTGTCTGGGAGGATAGGCTCCGCGCTGCGGCGGGATGCAGGCTTGCCTTCGTGCCTTCGGTGCGCACGACCGGGAAGCCGGCCTTCCGCTTTAGCTGTTTCGGGCATTTCCCTGTGACGGGTCATTTCCTGTTCCGGCAATCACGCTCCGGCAGGACCCGCGTCCGCAAGCTGACAATCAAATCGACGCCCGGCCATGTTACGGCCGGGCCCGGTCTGCGTCAACTCCACGGCGCGCGCCGGCGCGGCTGCCCGGACTTACTCGTTGCTGCCCGAGCGCTGCAGGTGCAGCTGCGAGCGCTCTGCATCGCCGCCGGTGCCGTCGCGGTCGGCCTGGCTGCGCGCCGTTTCCAGGCGTTCGAGGTAGGCCTCGTCGATATCGCCGGTGACGTAGCGGCCATCGAAGCACGAGGCGTCGAAGTCGTTCAGCTTGGGGTTGATATCGCGCACGGCCTGCTTCATCGCATCGACATCCTGGTAGACCAGCTTGTCCGCGCCGATGATCTTTGCGATCTCTTCATGGCTGCGGCCGTGGGCGACCAGTTCGCTGCGGGTCGGCATGTCGATGCCGTAGACGTTGGGGAACTTCACCGGCGGCGCGGCCGAAGCGAAGATGACCTTGTTGGCGCCGGCGTCGCGCGCCATCTGCACGATCTCGAACGAGGTGGTGCCGCGCACGATGGAGTCGTCCACGATCAGCACGTTCTTGCCCTTGAACTCCACGCCCATGGCATTGAGCTTCTGGCGCACGGACTTCTTGCGCACCGCCTGGCCCGGCATGATGAAGGTACGGCCCACGTAGCGGTTCTTGAAGAACCCTTCGCGATAGCCGACGCCCAGCTTGTTGGCCACCTGCATGGCCGCGGGGCGGCTGGAATCGGGAATCGGCATCACCACGTCGATGTCGCCGGCGGAGATTTCGCTGCGGATCTTCTCGGCCAGGTAGTCGCCCATGCGCAGGCGCGCGTCGTACACGGGCACGCCATCGATGCACGAGTCCGGGCGCGCCAGGTAGACGTACTCGAAGATGCAGGGCGTGAGCACCGGATTGTCGGCGCACTGCTGCGTGTAGAGCTTGCCGTCGAGGTCGATGAAGATGGCCTCGCCGGGCGCAACGTCGCGCTCGAGCTTGTAGCCGATGCCTTCGAGCGCCACCGATTCGGAAGCAACCATCCACTCCTTGCCGGTCGGCGTTTCGACGCTGCCCAGGCACAGCGGACGGATGCCGAACGGGTCGCGCACGGCCAGCATGCCGTAGCCGGCGATCTGCGCGGCGATGGCGTACGAGCCGCGCACGCGGCGGTGCATGCCGGCCACGGCCCTGAAGATGGTGGCCGGGTCCAGCGCGAGGCCGCTGCTGGCGCGCTGCAGTTCGTCGGCCAGCACGTTGAGCAGCACTTCGGTGTCGGAGTGCGTGTTGATGTGGCGACGGTCGCGGCTGAACAGCTCCTCGTGCAACTGCTTCCAGTTGGTCAGGTTGCCGTTGTGGGCCAGGATCACGCCGTAGGGCGCATTGACGTAGAACGGCTGGGCTTCTTCCTCGCTCGAAGCCGAACCGGCGGTGGGGTAACGCACCTGGCCGATGCCGGCGGCACCGGGCAGGCCGCGCATATTGCGCGTGCGAAACACGTCGCGCACCAGGCCGTTGGCCTTGTGCATGTGGAAGGTGCTGCCATTCGCGGTAGCGATGCCGGCCGCATCCTGTCCACGATGTTGCAACAGCAGCAGGCTGTCGTAAATCAATTGGTTAACGGGCGTGGAGGAAACCACACCGACGATACCGCACATGCCAAGCTCCCAGGAAAAGCGTTTGAATCGGGGCGCGGCCCTGCCCTTGTAGGACGGGGCCCGCGTACTACCGGCCGGGGGATCTGCCCGGCCTCATGTCTTGACGTACTTGGCGACTTCCGGCGGCAACCACGGCCGCAGCGACTCCATCGCCTGCATCACGTAGGGCCGGGACAGCGCATCGCGCCAGAACGCCTCTTCAGGCAGTTTGGTGAGCCCGGCCAGGGTCACCACGAACATCACCACCAGCACGCCGCGCAGCAGGCCGAACACCAGCCCCAGGCCGCGGTCTGCGGGCTTGAGCCCGGTTTTTTCCAGCAACTGGCCCAGCACGGCGCCGGCCAGCCCCGCGGCGATCACCGTGCCGATGAACAGCACGCCGAACCCGAGCGCGCCACGCGCCAGCTCGCCGCCCGGCACCGACTCCGGAATCCAGCGCGCCGCCGTGCCGGCGAAGTGATAGGCCACCAGGAACGCCACCACCCAGCCGATCAGCGCAAGCACTTCGCGCACCAGGCCGCGCAGCACGCCGATCAGGCTGGAAGCAATCAGGATAAAGGCGACGCTGTAATCGAAGAAAGTCGGATGCATGCAAATACGGTGTCACGAGGCGGCTGCCGGACGGATCCGGGGCCGCCACCGCTTCATTGTTCGATCACCTTGGCGGTCAGGCCCGCGGCGCGTACCCGCTTTTCGGCCGCATCGGCCGCTTCGCGGTCGGAAAACGGGCCAGCCCGCAGCAGGACGCGCTCGCCATCGGCCAGCACCTTCTTCTCGATATAGGCCGGCACCTTGCTGGCCTTGAGCTTGGCCAGCCATCCCTTGGCCTTGTCTTCCGAGGAGAAGGCCCCGACCAGCACCAGGAACTTGCCGCTGCCGGTCTTGGCCTCGGCGCGCGCTGCGGGCTTGTCGGCAGGCTTGTCGGACTTATCGGACTTATCGGACTTGTCGGACTTGTCGCTGGCGACAGGCGCCGCGGCGGCGGGCTTGCCGTCGCCGGTATCGGCCACCAGTTCCTCGCCGGCGTCCAGCCCCTGGGTATCCGCCTTGGATTGCGGCGTCGGCGGCAGCGGATCCGCCTTGCGGGTATCGGCCTTGGCCTTGGCCCCGCCCTGGCCGCCGTCGACCCGCACGGAGATATTCTCGACGAGCGGGCGCGGCTGGGTCTCGAAGACGATCGGCAGCACGATGACCGCCGCGACCATCAGCACCACGGCCCCGATCAGGCGCCGGCGCGCCCGCTGCTTCTGCGGGAATTCCGGGTCGAGCGTGTCGTCCGCGTACTCCTCGGCCAGGCGTCGCGACGAGGCGATGCCCGCACCCGGGTCCGAACGCGAGCGGCGCCCGCGCTCCGGTGCCGGGGCATTGCCCTTGCGGGAAGAAAACAGCGAAAGCAGGCCCATAGATTGGTTCGGTGCTCCGGCCGGAAACCCGGCCGTTGAAAATGTCGCTCAGTCTGCGCGGCGGTTGGCTCCGGCGTCAGCCCCGGAAGCACGCCTGGCGGCCGCGCACCTCAATTTGCCTGCGTGGCGCGATACGCCATCACCCCCGCCACGGTGTAGAACGATCCGAAGACCAGAATTCTATCATTCTCGGTCGCCCTGCCGAGGGCATCCCGGTAAGCCGCCTCGGGGCTGGGAAAACAGGCCGCGGTGGCATCCGGGCCGGGCTGGAAACCGCCCTCTTCCAGCCTTGCGAGCAAATCCGCCGCGCTGGCCGCGCGAGGCGTGGGCAGGTCGCACAGGCACCAGTGATCCACCTTGTCGGCCAACTGACGCAGCACGCCCGCTATGTCCTTGTCTTCCATTGCGCCGAACACGGCATAGGTGTAACGGAAGAAGCCCATATTCTCGAGATTCTGGCCCAGCGTAGCCGCCGCATGCGGGTTGTGCGCCACATCGAGAATCACCGCGGGACGCCCCGGCATGACCTGGAAGCGGCCCGGCAGCTCCACGAAGGCCAGCCCGTTGCGCACCTCCTGCGCGCTCACCGGCAGGCGCGACCGCATGGCCTGCAGCGCCGCCAGTGCCGCCGAGGCGTTGAGCAACTGGTTGGCACCGCGCAGCGCCGGATAGCCCAGGCCGTTGAGCTTGCGCTCGCGCCCGCTCCACTCCCACTGCTGGCGCTCCTGGCCCTTGGAGGCCTGGCTGCGAAAATCGCGGCCCACCAGCCACAGGTCCGCGCCGATGGCCTGCGCATGGTCGATGACAGACTGCGGCGGCACCGGATCGCCCACGATGGCGGGCACACCGGGGCGGAAGATGCCGGCCTTCTCGTAGCCGATCTTCTCGCGCGTATCGCCCAGGTAGTGCGTGTGGTCGATATCCACGCTGGTCAGCACGGCGCAATCGGTGTCGATCACATTGACCGCGTCCAGCCGGCCGCCCAGTCCCACTTCCAGGACCATGGCGTCGAGCCCCGCCGCGGCGAAGGCTTGGATGATGGCCAGCGTGGTGAACTCGAAATAGGTCAGGCTGACCGGATCGGCAAAGCTGGTGCGCGCACGCTCGACCGCCTCGAAGTGCGGCAGCAACTGCGCATCGGTGGCSWRCTCGCCATTGATGCGCGCGCGCTCRTTGAACGAGATCAGGTGCGGCGAGGTATGGCAGCCCACCTTGTAGCCCGCCTCGAGCAGGATGCGCTCCAGCATGGCGCACGTGGAGCCCTTGCCGTTGGTGCCGCCCACCGTGAACACCACCGCATCGATGCGCAGCCCCAGGGCTTCCTTGACGCGGGTGATGCGCGCCAGGCCCATGTCGATGCCGACCGGATGGGCGGTTTCGAGATGGTTGAGCCATTCGGGGAGGGAAGTGAAGATCGGCATGATGGGCGTGGTCTTGTACGGGATGTTGCTGTGGAGCGTTGGGGGCCGAGCGCGGCCCGGGATGCTGGATCTGCCTATAGCTTAGACGCCGGCTGCGGCAATGAGGACGCCAGCGCGAGGAAGGGATATTGGGGCACCTGGGCTAAACTCAACGACCAGGCCGGCATGAGCGCCGCCCCTGCCGAAAGCCGCCCACAAACGAAAAAGCGCGAACGAGCGTCCGCGCTTTCCCTCTCACCGGATCCGGCTGGCGTCCTTACGCTACCGCATCCGCCGGCTGCTTCTGCAGCAGCGCCAGCAACTGCGCGATCTCGTCGCGCATCTTGCGGCGGTCGACGATCATGTCGATCGCGCCCTTCTGCAGCAGGAATTCGGCTCGCTGGAAGCCTTCCGGCAGTTTTTCGCGCACGGTCTGCTCGATCACGCGCGGGCCGGCAAAACCGATCAGCGCCTTGGGCTCGGCGATCACCACGTCGCCGAGGAAGGCGAAGCTGGCGGAGACGCCACCCATGGTGGGGTCGGTCAGCACGCTGATGAACGGCAGCTTGGCAGCCGACAACTGGTTCAGCATCGAGGTCGTCTTGGCCATCTGCAGCAGCGACAGCAGGCTTTCCTGCATGCGCGCGCCGCCGGTGGCGGTGATGCAGATGAACGGCACTTTCTGTTCCAGCGCGGCCTGGGCCCCGCGCACGAAGCGCTCGCCCACCACGGAGCCCATCGAGCCGCCCATGAACTCGAACTCGAAGCAGCTCACCACCACCGGGATCGTATGGATCGCGCCGCCGATGACGACCATGGCATCGGTCTCGCCGGTGTCATCCATGGCGGCCTTGATGCGGTCCGGATATTTCTTGGTGTCCTTGAACTTGAGCGCGTCGACCGGGACAATCTCCTGGCCGATCTCATAGCGGCCTTCGGCGTCCAGCAGCCCGTCCAGGCGCTCGCGCGCGCGGATGCGCATATGGTGGTCGCACTTCGGGCAGACGTGCAGATTGGCCTCGACGTCGGTGCGGTACAGAACCGACTCGCACGACGGGCACTTGACCCACAGCCCTTCCGGAATGCCCTTGCGGGTGGAGGGGTCGGTCTGTTGAATCTTGGGAGGGAGGAGTTTATCCAACCAGCTCATGAAAGGCTCCTTTCGGCACATGCGCGGAACATGTCAGGCCGCGAATTTACCACGCCTGCCGTTCGCAGTCCCCGTTCCGCCGGGTCAATGCGCACGTTGCGGCACTTAACCGCCAAATTCAATGTTGTCGCCGCCGCACCGCCCGCACAAGGCATGCGCGGCGGTGCCGCCCGAATCACCTTCAGGCGTCGAGCGCCTGGCGGATCTCCGCGATAAAGGCCCGCAGCGATTCCACTGCCTGGCCGCGCGGCGCATCTTCGAGCAACTGCACCAGGCGGCTGCCGATCACCACCGCGTCGGCCACGCTGCCGATCGCGCGGGCGGTCTGCGCGTCGCGGATGCCGAAGCCCACGCCCACCGGCAGGTTGGCGTGACGCTTGATCAGCGGAATGCGCGCGGCCACGCTGTCGAGATCCAGCGTAGCCGAGCCGGTCACGCCCTTGAGCGATACATAGTAAAGATAGCCGCTGGCGACCTTGGCCACCGCCTCGATGCGGTCATCGGTGGAGGTCGGCGCCAGCAGGAAGATCGGATCCATGTCGCTGGCGCGCATCAGCGCGGCGAAGGACTCGCACTCCTCGGGCGGATAGTCCACCACCAGCACGCCATCCACGCCGGCCGCGCGCGCGGCGCGGGCGAAGGTTTCCTCCCCCATGCGCTCGATCGGGTTGGCGTAGCCCATCAGCACCACCGGCGTGGCGTTGTCGGTCTGGCGGAACTCGGCCACCCAGGCCAGCACCTGGGTCAGCGACACGCCCTGCGCCAGCGCGCGCTCGGAGGCGCGCTGGATCACCGGGCCGTCGGCCATCGGATCGGAGAACGGCACGCCGAGCTCGATCACGTCGGCGCCGCCCGCCACCAGCGCATGCATCAGCGCGACGGTCAGGCCGGGCTCGGGATCGCCGGCGGTGATGAACGGAATCAGGCCCTTCTTGTTCTGCGCGGCCAGCGCCGCGAAAGTCGATTGGATTCGGGACATGGTCATTTGGCAAAGTTGGGCAGCGGCGTGGACGAGGCAGCCTGCATGGGCTCGTCGTTCGCTGCGGCGATGATCAGGGCGGCGGGCTCGGCCTGCGGCGCGATGATGCACTTGGCGACGCGCTCGCGCGCCACGCTGGCGTACTCGGGATTCATCTCGAACCCGACGAAACGCCGTCCGTGCTGCGCGCAGGCCACCGCGGTGGTGCCGCTGCCGGTGAAGGGATCGAGCACCAGCCCGCCGGGCGGGCAGCTGGCCAGCACCATGCGCTGCACGATGTCGAGCGGCTTCTGGGTCGGGTGGGCGGCGCGCTCCGGGTCCTGGCGGTGAATGCGCGGCACGCTCCACAGGTCCTTCGGGTTGTAGCCCACCTCCAGCCACTTCTTGCCCTCGAAGCGCGGGCGGCTGCGTGCCTTCTTGGTCTCGGCGTCGTACGGCACGCGCACCGGGTCGAGGTCGAAGTAGTAGTCGCGCGCCCGCGCGAAAAAGCCGATGTTGTCGTGCACCGAGGAAAACTTGCGCGTGGTGCCGCCCATGCTCGGCACGCGCCGGTCCCAGATGATCTCGTTGATCATGGTCAGGCGCTGCTTGAGCATCACGAACAGCTCGGGCGAGTACTGCCAGGTGCAGAACAGGTAGAGCGAGCCGCGCGGCGCCA
Source organism: Cupriavidus sp. 05N38 (assembly GCF_056397345.1). NCBI lineage: Bacteria > Pseudomonadati > Pseudomonadota > Betaproteobacteria > Burkholderiales > Burkholderiaceae > Cupriavidus > Cupriavidus sp. 05N38. The sequence continues at coordinate 18,861 of NZ_JBFTNF010000020.1, read as the reverse complement.
GCTTGGGCACCACGGCGTCGATCCACGCGGCCGACCACTCCAGGTAGGCCGGCCCCGAGAGGCGGTCGGAATCGTTGCCGTAGTCCTTGCCCAGGCCGTAGGGCGGATCGGCCACGATCAGGTCGATCGACTCGTCGGCAAGGCGCTTGATGCCCTCCAGCATGTCTTCCTGGTACAGCAGCAGCTGCGGCGCCGCGCTCGGCGCGGTTGCGGTGCCACCCTCGGTGGCGCCTGGCGTGAACAGATCGCGCATCAGAGCTTCAGCCCCGAACGCTCGGCCACGGTGTGCATGTCCTTGTCGCCGCGCCCGGACAGGTTCACCAGCAGCAGCTGGTCCTTGGGCAAGGTCGGCGCCAGCTTGCAGGCGTAGGCGATGGCRTGGCTCGATTCCAGCGCGGGAATGATGCCCTCGATGCGGCAACAGTCATGGAAGGCCTTGAGCGCTTCCTCGTCGGTGATGGGCACGTATTCGGCGCGGCCGATGTCCTTGAGCCAGGCATGCTCGGGGCCGACGCCCGGGTAGTCCAGGCCCGCCGAGATCGAATGGGTCTCGATGATCTGGCCGTTGGCGTCCTGCAGCAGGTAGGTACGATTGCCGTGCAGCACGCCCGGCGAGCCGCCGATCAGCGCGGCCGCGTGACGGCCGGTGTCGAGCCCGTCGCCGGCGGCTTCGACGCCGATCAGGCGCACGTCCTTGTGCTCGATGTACGGGTAGAAGATGCCCATGGCATTGGAGCCGCCGCCCACGCAGGCGATCACGGCATCAGGCTGGCGGCCGGTCAGCTCGGGCATCTGCACCTTGGATTCTTCGCCGATCACGCACTGGAAGTCGCGCACCATCATCGGGTAGGGATGCGGCCCGGCCACGGTACCGATGATGTAGAAGGTGTTCTCGACGTTGGTGACCCAGTCGCGCATGGCTTCGTTGAGCGCGTCCTTCAGGGTCTTGGAGCCGCTTTCCACCGGCACCACGGTAGCGCCCAGCAGCTTCATGCGGTAGACGTTGGCAGCCTGGCGCTTGACGTCTTCCGAACCCATGTAGACCACGCACTCCATGCCGAAGCGCGCGGCGATGGTGGCCGTGGCCACGCCGTGCTGTCCGGCGCCGGTCTCGGCGATCACGCGGGGCTTGCCCATGCGCTTGGCCAGCAGGGCCTGGCCGATCACGTTGTTGATCTTGTGGGCGCCGGTGTGGTTCAGGTCCTCGCGCTTGAAATAGATCTGCGCGCCGCCGAGCGTCTCGCTCCAGCGCTGCGCATGATAGATCGGCGAGGGGCGGCCGACGAAGTGCTTGAGCTCGCGACGGTATTCCGCATCGAACTCGGGGTCCTTCTGGTAGTGAGCGTAGGCTTCGCGCAGTTCGTCCAGTGCATGCACCAGCGTCTCGGAAACGAAGGAACCACCATAGGGGCCGAAATGGCCACGGGAATCGGGCAGGTCGTACATGTGTCAGCTCGTCTGATCAGGACCCCTGGCCGGTCTGGCAGGAATCCGATGAAATGGGGTCGTGCGCCTGGCAGGCGCGGGGCATGCGGAAAACCGGAAAGCGGCAGATGGGAAGCGCCCGCCTCACCCGGCATCCGCGCTGCGCACTGCGCGCACGAACGCGGCAATCCTGGCGTGATCTTTCACGCCCTTGGCAGCCTCCACGCCGCTGCTTACATCGACAGCGTAAGGCCGCACGCGCTCAATCGCGCCAGCGACGTTTTGCGCGTTCAACCCACCACTCAAAACGATCCGAGGAGCGGCGCTTGCGGGCGGGTTGTGGATAGGCGGAAGCCATGCGGGGGGTATCAGGGTCCAGTCGAAGACGTGGCCGCCACCGCCGTAGCCTTCGACGAAGGCATCGAGCAGCAAGGCAGCGGCATCGCGGTGCAGATTCGCGAATTCTACCAAATCGAGGGCCGGCTGGACGCGTGCCGCACGCAGAAATGGCAACTGGCAACGCCGCGCGATCAGTGCGCAGTCCTCCGGCGTCTCGTCGCCATGGAGCTGCAGTAGCGTAAGCGGCACCCGCTCAGCCACATGCGCGATCTCCTCGGCATCCGCGTTGACGAACAGGCCGACCACGGAGACGAACGGCCCGGCCGCCTCCGCCAGCGCGGCCGCCTGCGCCACCTCGACGTAGCGGGGGCTGCCCGGATAGAACACCAGGCCGATCGCGTCGGCGCCGGCATCGACGGCGGCGCGCACGTCCTCTTCGCGCGTGAGGCCGCAGATCTTGATGCGCGTGCGGCGCGGCGCGGCGGCGGCCGGTTCAGGCAACGGGTTCATCGGCAAACACTCCATGGAACAGGCTGCCGGTCGCGTCGGCGGCGGGCAGGCGGTAGGGCTCAGGATACTTCACGCCGGCCAGGTAGAGGCCATCCGGCATAAAGGTGGGCGCGGCCTTGGCACGGTCGCGCCCGGCCAGGATCTGCGCCAGCCATGACGGCGGGTAACGCCCGCGTCCGACCGCCACCAGGCATCCCATCAGGTTGCGCACCATATGGTGCAGGAAGGCACTGGCGCGAAAGCGCACGAAGAGCCAGTTGCCGTCGGCCTTGAGGCTGACGTCGTACATGGTCTTGACGGGCGACTTGGCCTGGCATTCGGCCGCGCGGAAGGCGGAGAAGTCGTGCTCGCCCAGCAGGCAGCCGGCGGCCTCGCGCATGGCATCCGCATTCAGCCCCTGCCCCGGCGGCAGCATCAGGTAGCCCGCCCTGCCGTGCACCAGCGGTACCCGGTGGGGCCCCACGTAGAGCGCGTAGTAGTACATGCGTTCGAAGGCCAGGAAGCGGGCGTGGAAGCCTTCGTCGACCGGCTGCGCCCACTGCAGCGAGATCGATGGCGGCAGGAAGGCATTGATGCCGCGTACCCACGAGAACGGTTCGCGCGAAAGCTCGGTATCGAGATGAATGACCTGGCCCAGCGCATGCACGCCGCTATCGGTGCGCCCGGCCACCGTGGTGAGCATGCGCGTGCCGGCAAAGCGCTCGATCGCATCCTCGAGCCGGTCCTGCACCGTATTGCGGTGCGGTTGCGACTGCCAGCCTGAGAAGCTGGCACCGTCGTAGTGGAGGCCTAGGGCGATGCGGGTCATGTAACGAAAAGCGGGTGGCGGACGAGGAACAGGAAACCGAACAGCGAGCGAACAGGGAGCGAACGGGAAGCGGCCGGCGCGTGCCGCGGCAACCCCAAAAACAAATGCGCCGGAAGCCACGCTCCCGGCGCATCCGCGGCGGGCCGGCGCATCCGCGCCCAGCCCGCCATCATACAGGCTCGCCTGTCAGGCCACCTCGCGCAGCAGGGAACGGGCCTCGGTCTGCAGCGGTTCCTGCGACTGGTCGACCACTTCCTGCAGCAGCTCCCGCGCGCCCTCCCTGTCGCCGATCTCGATGTAGGCGCGCGCCAGATCGAACTTGATCTGCATGTCGCGGCCGCCATCGGCGGGATCGGCCGACAAGGTGCTCGGCGAAATGCCGTGCACCGTGTCGAACGCGCTTTCGGCACTGACCCGCGCCAGGTCGATCGGCTCGGACAGCTTGCCATCGCGCAGCATGGTGGGTGCCGGCAACGACACGCCCGCATCCCGCAAAGGCTCGTCGAACGCGGCGGACAGGTGATCAGCGTTGGCGCTGGCCGGGCCCGACGCATTCAGGTCCAGTGAGATGCCGGACATATCGAAGTCCATCGGGCGGCTGCGCGTGGGGGCGTCGAGCGGCGGTACGTCGTTGCCGCCAAGGCTGTGCGCGCCGGCCGGCGCGGGCAGGTCGAGGTCGAGACCGTCGTCCAGGCGCGTGGCCAGCGCCGAGGGCGCCTCGGCATGGCCGAACGCCAGCGCGGCGGACTCCGGCGCCGTGATCGGCGTGCCGGCCGCCGGCGCGGGAAAGCCGTCCAGCGGCATGGCCAGGTCGGCCAGGTCAGACATGGCCGTCTCGCGCGGCGGTGCGGCCGGATCCTGCGAGGGATCGTGGGTACGCCACTGATCGCCCGGCAGGGTCGTGGTGTCGCTCGCGATATCGGGCGCCACGCTCAGGTACAAGGCATTGCCCGGGTCCAGGCGGCGTCCCATCTCGATCGCCTGTGCCCACTCCGCCCCCTGCCCGCCCGTCTGGGCGAACATTTCTTCTGCAATCACGCGAAAACCTTCCACATCCTGACGATTGTTGTAGATCTCCAAGAGCTTGAGGCGAATCGCCTGGCGCTCAGGATTTTGCTCCAGGGCTTCGCGCAGGATCTCTTCGGCCTGCACATCGCGCCCATAGGCGATATAGACATCCGCCTCGGCGATCGGATCGACCTCGTTGGCTTCCGCGGTGTTGTTGCCGATGCGGAAATCCGCGCCGAACACACTGTGCTGCGAGGTGTCGACGCTCTGCCCGCCGGCCGCGCCGAACAGCGAGTGGCCGCCGGCCATGACGGTGCTTTCCTGCGACAGGATGCTGTCCTGGAAGGCGGCGTTCTCGCTGGCCTTCTGCTGCTGCCGGCGGCGATAGATCGCATAGCCGCCCAGCAAGGCGATCAGCAAGCCGCCACCGGGCAGCAGCATCGGGTTGGCCAGCACGCCATCGAGGAAGGACGGCTGCGCCACCGGCTGAGGCTGCGTCACCACGGGCGGACGCGTGGCCGCCGGTGCGGAAGCGGCGGCAGGCTTGGCGGCGGCTGCCACCTCGGCGCCGGCGCCGCTGGCACCGGCCGCGGCGGCCGTGGCTTGCGGTGCCGGGGTCGCCGGTGCGGACGCGCTTGCCGCCGCTGCCGCGGCTGCCGCTGTCGCCGCGGCGGCGCTGGCTGCCGGAGCGGCTGCGGAGTCGGCCTTGGCGGCATCGGCCGGCACTACCGTCGGCGCGGCCGCCGGCGCCGGGGCTTCCTTGTCCGCGCTCTTGGCGGCCTGGGCCTGGCCCAGCTTGGCGATCTCGGCGTTCTTCAGCTCGACCAGCCGCTGCATGTCGGTGACGTTCTTCTCGAGCTGCGCGAGGCGTGTCTCGGCTTCCTTGAGCTGGCGTTCCTTGGCGATATCGGCTTCGGCCGCGGCGGTGGCGGCAGCCTGGCTGCCCCGCTCCGGCTTGCTGAGCTTGAGTTCGTCGCGCGGGCCGGCAGCCGGCGCGGCTTGCTCCTGCACGCGGGCGGTGACATTGCCCGATTGCGAGCGGCCGCTCCCGGCCTCCACCGAGCGCGCGGCCGCGGCCGTGGCCAGCCGGCTGCGGTAGGCATCGAAGCCCTGCGTGCGCGCCACCACCTCGCGGCGGGCCGTGCGCGGCGCGACCGACTGCGCCTCCTGCTGGCTCGGCACCTTGAGCACCGCCCCCGCCTTGAGGCGATTCATATTGCCGCCGACGAAGGCATTGGGGTTGTTGCGATAGAGCGCGACCAGCATCTGGTCGAGCGAGACGCCGTCCTGGCCCTGCATGGCATCGCCGGCAATCGAGGAGAGATTGTCGCCACGCTGCACCGTGTAGGAACCCGAGGCCGCCGTGGCCACCGCCGGCGCTTCGCGGCGCGGCCGCGGCGCGGGTGCCCTGGCTTGCGGGCGGGCGGGCGGAGCCGTCTCGGCCGGCGCCGCCGTCAAGGGAACAGGCGCGGCGGCCGGGGCCGGCACGCTGGCACCGCCCGACTCGTCAGGCGTGCCTGCCTGCACCACCGTGGTGGGCGAGAATGTCTGGTTGGTCGGCTTGGCGCCGGCCGGGTCGAGCAGGAATGTGTAGGCGCGCGAGACCTTGCCGCTCGCCCAGGTCATGTCGACGAGGATATCGACAAAGGGCTCGCTGATCGGCTGGTTGGAACGCACCCGCGCCACGTAGCTGCCGTTGGGACGGCGCTCGACCTGCAAGCGCAGGCTGCTGACGGCTGGCAGGTAGGTCAGGCCGGCCCTGGCATAAGCGTCCGGCGCGGCAAGCTTGACGGAAAGACCGTCCGCTTCCTCGGCGCTGACACCACTGATATCGATTTCCGCCTGTAGCGGCTGACCCAGATTCGACTGTACCCGTAATTGCCCGAATCCCGCGGCATAGGCAGCCGGCTGCGCGAGCAGCAGACCCAGTGCCGTGAAGGCCAGCGTTGACCAGCGCTGACGGGCGATAGGCGCATCTTTCCGGCGATGTTGGCTCACACTCACCTTGTGCTCCGTTGTGTTTTAGTAGTGAAATTAACTTAACATCAATGGTTTAGCGCAGCAAGTTAGCGTCCCGACTGAGCCCCGCGCCAACTCGTACGGGCGTGCGGCAAACCGCCTCCACAGCCCGACATATGCCGGCTGTATTGTGGCCCAACGCACGGAAAAATAGGCAGCCGATCGCGACAACGCCGCGCACAGGCGCGGCGTTATCCTCAAAGCGGGGGTTTCTGTTGCCTGCCAGCAACGAAACCCCGGAGTGCCGGGTCCGCCGCAAGGCGCCATGTTTCGAGACATGGCTTCTCCGGCGGCCCGGGCGGCAAACCCCGTCAGGCTTCGATCAGGATGCGCAGCATGCGGCGCAGCGGCTCGGCGGCGCCCCACAGCAGCTGGTCGCCGACGGTGAAGGCCGACAGGTACTCGCCACCCATCTGCATCTTGCGCAGGCGGCCGACCGGGATGGTCAGCGTGCCGGTGACGGCAGCCGGCGTGAGGTCGGTCACGCTGGCCTCGCGCGTGTTCGGCACGACCTTGGCCCACTGGTTGTTGTCGGCCAGCATGCCTTCGATCTCATCGAGCGGCACGTCGCGGCGCAGCTTGATGGTCAGCGCCTGCGAGTGGCAGCGCATGGCGCCGATACGCACGCACAGGCCATCGACGGCGATCGGCGAGGCGCCGGTCGCACCGACGAAACCTTCGCCGCGACCCAGGATCTTGTTGGTCTCGGCGCCGCCCTTCCACTCTTCCTTCGACACGCCGTTGCCCAGGTCCTTGTCGATCCAGGGGATCAGGTTGCCGGCCAGGGGGACGCCGAACTGCTTGGTTTCGTCTGCCGACAGGCCATGCTGGGTCGCCAGGATGGTGCGGTCGATCTCCAGGATCGCCGAGGCCGGATTGTCCAGCAGCGGCTTGACCGAGGCGTTGAGCGTGCCGAACTGGGTCAGCAGTTCGCGCATGTGCTGCGCGCCGCCGCCCGAGGCCGCCTGGTAGGTCATGGAGGTCATCCACTCGATCAGGTCGTGCTGGAACAGGCCGCCCAGGCCCATCATCATGCAGCTGACCGTGCAGTTGCCGCCGACGAAGTTCTTCACGCCCTTGGACAGCGCATCCTTGATCACGCCGAGGTTGACCGGGTCGAGCACGATGATGGCATCGTCCTTCATGCGCAGCGAAGACGCCGCGTCGATCCAGTAGCCCTTCCAGCCAGCCGCCCGCAACTGCGGGAAGACTTCGTTGGTGTAGTCGCCGCCCTGGGCGGTGAGGACGACATCGCACTTGCGCAGTGCATCGATATCGTTGGCGTCTTTCAGCGTGGTTTCGTTCTTGGCCATGGCCGGGGCTTGGCCGCCGGCGTTGGACGTGCTGAAGAATACGGGCTCGATATGGTCGAAATCACGCTCTTCCTGCATGCGCTGCATCAGGACGCTGCCGACCATTCCTCGCCAACCGACGAGACCTACAATCATGACTTACCTCGGATGTGATTTGAACTTCCCCGCGCTTTCCTCGCCCGACGTGACTGCGCGGGGAAGACGAGCAGGCACGACGAACGATCTAGCCGATCGTTTTGGTAATGGTTTTAATCGTCGTTGCGGTAAGCGGGTGGCCGTGCGAACCCAGGCCGGCCGGGCTGCGGGTAGCAGTCAGGAGGGCGCTGGCAGTCGAGGGGGACTGGAAGATTCGGACCATCGACAAAGTCTACACGATTTTGCGGCAGTGCCACACGCGGGAAATCGGGGACAAATTAAAGAAAACCAGAAGAAAAGGCGCCACATGGGACGCCTTTTCAACTTACTGCCTTGATCCTTGGCGCACGCCGCTTACAGGGCCGCCAGGACGGCGTCGCCCATCTCGCGCGTGCCGACCTGCTTGCAGCCCGGCGTCAGGATGTCGCCGGTGCGGTAGCCCTGGGCCAGCACCGTCTTGACCGCGTTCTCGATGCGGTCGGCCTGCCCGGCGCGGCCCAGCGAGTAGCGCAGCATCATCGCCGCCGACAGGATGGTGGCCAGCGGGTTGGCCACGCCCTTGCCGGCGATGTCCGGCGCCGAGCCGTGCGACGGCTCGTACAGGCCCTTGTTGTTGGCGTCCAGCGAAGCCGACGGCAGCATGCCGATCGAGCCGGTCAGCATGGCTGCCTCGTCCGACAGGATGTCGCCGAACATATTGCCGGTGACGATCACGTCGAAGCTCTTGGGCGCCTTGACCAGCTGCATGGCCGCGTTGTCCACGTACATGTGCGACAGCTCGACTTCGGGGTATTCCTTGTGCACTTCGATCACGATGTCCTTCCAGAACTGGAAGGTCTCGAGCACGTTGGCCTTGTCCACGCTGCACAGCTTCTTGCCGCGCTTGGCCGCGGCCTGGAAGGCCACGTGCGCGATGCGGCGGATTTCCGGCTCGCTGTAGCGCATGGTGTCGAAGCCTTCGCGCGCGCCCTGGAAAGGACCGTCCGGTGCTTCGCGCATGCCGCGCGGCTGACCGAAGTAGATGTCGCCGTTGAGCTCGCGCACGATCAGGATGTCCAGGCCGGCCACCAGCTCGGGCTTCAGGCTCGAAGCGCCCGTCAGCTCCGGATAGCAGATCGCCGGGCGGAAGTTGGCGAACAGCTGCAGGTGCTTGCGCAGGCCGAGGATGGCCTGCTCGGGACGCAGCGGGCGGTCGAGCTTGTCGTATTTCCAGTCGCCCACGGCGCCGAACAGGATGGCGTCGGCTTCCTTGGCCAGCTTGAGCGTGGCGTCGGGCAGCGGATGGCCGCTGGCCTCGTAGCCGGCGCCGCCCACCGGGGCGGTTTCCAGCTCGAACTTCTCGTCGAGCGCGTTCAGGACCTTGACGGCCTCCGCGATGATCTCGGGACCGATGCCGTCACCCGGCAGGACTGCGATTTTCATGCTGTGTCTTCCTTGTATTGTCTTCGGCGATCTGCGGCGGCTCAGCCGACCACGCGGTTGTTCAGCCACGGCATCTTCGTCACGCGCTCCGCCTCGTATGCCTTGATCTTGTCGGCATGGCGCAGCGTCAGGCCGATGTCGTCGAAGCCGTTGAGCATGCAGTACTTGCGGAACGGCGCGATGTCGAACGCATAGGCATCGCCGCCCGGCGTGAGCACCACCTGCTTGTCCAGGTCGATGGTCAGCTTGTAGCCGTTGAACGCGTTGGTCTCGTTGAACAGGTGGTCGACCTGCAACTCGGTCAGCGCCACCGGCAGCAGGCCGTTCTTGTAGCAGTTGTTGAAGAAGATGTCGGCAAAGCTCGGCGCGATCACGGCGCGGAAGCCGTATTGCGTGAGTGCCCACGGCGCGTGCTCGCGCGAGCTGCCGCAGCCGAAGTTGCGGCGCGCCAGCAGGATCGACGCGCCCTGGTAGCGCGGCTGGTTCAGCACGAAGTCCGGGTTGAGCGGACGGCGGCTGTTGTCCTGGCCGGGCTCGCCCACGTCCTTGTAGCGCCATTCGTCGAACAGGTTCGGGCCGAAGCCGGTGCGCTTGATCGACTTGAGGAATTGCTTCGGGATGATGGCGTCGGTGTCGACGTTCTCGCGGTCCAGGGGCACCGTGAGCCCGCTGTGTACAGTGAACTTGTCCATGGTCGGTTCCTTACTTGCGGGCCGCGTTCTCGAGCGAACGGCCCACAGCCTGCGTGTCCTTGCCAACGCCGGCCATGGTGTGGCAGCCGGCGAGTTGCAGCATGCCGAAGCATGCGAGGACGATCAGGGCGTGTTTCATGATGGGACTGCGCGTATTGTTGCCTTGGGCCGGCGGTTCAGCCGAGCTGGCGGATGTCCACGAAATGGCCCTCGATGGCGGCCGCGGCAGCCATCGCCGGGCTCACCAGGTGCGTGCGTCCGCCCGCGCCCTGCCGGCCTTCGAAGTTGCGGTTCGAGGTCGATGCGCAGCGCTCGCCCGGATCGAGGCGGTCGGCGTTCATGGCCAGGCACATGGAGCAGCCCGGTTCGCGCCATTCGAAACCGGCGGCCTTGAAGACCTTGTCCAGCCCTTCGCGCTCGGCCTGCTCCTTGACCAGCCCGGAGCCCGGCACCACCATCGCCAGCTTGACGTTGCCGGCCACGCGGCGGCCCAGCTTCTGCACGACCCACGCCGCGGCGCGCATGTCCTCGATGCGGCTGTTGGTGCAGGAACCGATGAAGACCTTGTCGATCTTGATGCTGTCGACCGGCACATTGGGCTGCAGCCCCATGTACTCGAGCGCGCGCTCCATGGCGTTGCGCTTGTTCGGGTCCTTCTCCTTCTCGGGATCCGGCACGCGGTCTTCGATGCTGACCACCATCTCGGGCGAAGTGCCCCAGGTCACTTGCGGGCGGACGTCTTCCGCGCGCAGTTCCACCACCTGGTCGAAATGCGCGCCTGCGTCGGAATGCAGCGTGCGCCAGTAGGCCACTGCATGGTCCCATTCCACGCCCTGCGGCGAGAAGGGGCGGCCCTTGACGTAGTCGAGCGTGATGTCGTCCACGGCCACCAGGCCGGCGCGGGCACCAGCTTCGATGGCCATGTTGCACACCGTCATGCGCCCTTCCATGGTCAGCTCGCGGATGGCCGAACCGGCGAACTCGATGGTGTAGCCGGTGCCGCCGGCGGTGCCGATCTTGCCGATGATGGCCAGCACGATGTCCTTGGCGGTGCAGCCGCGCGGCAGCTTGCCTTCCACGCGCACCAGCATGTTCTTGGCCTTCTTGCCCAGCAGCGTCTGCGTGGCCAGCACGTGCTCCACTTCGGAGGTGCCGATGCCGTGCGCCAGCGCGCCGAACGCGCCATGCGTGCTGGTATGCGAGTCGCCGCACACCACCGTCATGCCCGGCAGCGTGGCGCCCTGCTCCGGCCCGATCACGTGCACGATGCCCTGGCGCAGGTCGTTCATCTTGAACTGGGTGATGCCGTACGCATCGCAATTGGCGTCCAGCGTGTCCACCTGCAGCTTCGAGACCGGGTCGGCAATGCCCTGGGTGCGGTCGGTGGTCGGCACATTGTGGTCCGACACGGCCAGGTTGGCGCTGATGCGCCAGACCGGACGCTGCGCGATCTTCAGGCCTTCGAATGCCTGCGGGCTGGTGACTTCGTGCAGCAGATGACGATCGATATACAGCATCGTCGTGCCGTCGTCCTCGACGTGCACGGTGTGGTCATCCCAAAGTTTGTCGTAAAGCGTCTTGGCCATGATGCAGGAGGGCGGGCCGGGACCGTTCGGTACTGCACGGTTGGCGGCGTCGCGCGGTAGTTTGCGGGGAGGTTTTGTCGCGGCAAATGCGTGCAGGAAATGCAGCTTGCAGCGATGCTTGACATCACAATCGATTATGCCACAGCGATACCGCGCGGCCGGGCCCCGCCCGGGCGGATCGGGCCTGTCGATGTAATGTGATTGGCGAAAGGGGGATTTCGCCGATGGCGAAAAGGGGCTGGCGCCCTCCCCCGCCGTGGGGAAGAGCGCCAGAGGTCAGCCGCCCAGGTAGGCGCTCTTGATGCGGTCGTTGGCCAGCAGGTTGGCGCCCGTATCGGCCAGCACCACGCGCCCCGTTTCCAGCACATAGCCGCGGTCGGCCACGCCCAGCGCCTTGTTGGCGTTCTGCTCGACCAGGAACACCGTGACGCCCTCCGCGCGGATGGTGCGGATGATGTCGAAGATCTGCGCGATCACCAGCGGCGCCAGGCCGAGCGTGGGCTCGTCGAGCAGCAGCAGGCGCGGCCGGCTCATCAGCGCGCGGCCAATCGCCAGCATCTGCTGCTCGCCGCCGGACATGGTGCCGGCGCGCTGGCCCGAGCGCTGCTTGAGGCGCGGGAACAGCGTGTAGACATGCTCGATGCCCGCCTCGACCTCGTCGCGCTTGCCGAAGAAGCCGCCCATCTTGAGGTTCTCCAGCACGGTCAGGCTGGGAAACACGCGCCGCCCTTCCGGCGAGATCGCCATGCCGAGCCGCATGATCTCGTGGGTGGGCATGCGCGTGATGTCCTGCCCTTCGAACAGCACGCGCCCGCTCGAGGCGCGCGGCGAGCCGCACACCGTCATCATCAGGGTGGTCTTGCCGGCGCCGTTGCTGCCGATCAGCGTGACGATCTCGCCCTTGTTCACTTCGATCGATACGCCGGACAGCGCCTCGATGGCGCCGTAGTGGGTATGGACCTGTTCCAGCTTCAGCATTTAGTCCTCTCCCAGGTAGGCCTTGATCACGCGCGGGTCGTTGCGCACTTCCGCCGGCTTGCCGATCACGATCGGGCGGCCGTGCTCCATCACCAGGATGCGGTCGGACACGCCCATCACCAGGCTCATGTCGTGCTCGATCAGCAGCACCGAGATGTTGAACTCGCGGCGCAGCTGGTCGATCAGCCGCGACAGCTCGACCTTCTCCTGCGGGTTGAGGCCGGCGGCCGGCTCGTCGAGCATCAGCAGGCGCGGGTTGGTGATCATGCAGCGCGCGATCTCGAGCCGCCGCTGGTGGCCGTAGGACAGCGTGCCCGCCTCGCGGTTGGCGACATGGCGCAGGCCCATGCGCTCGAGCCACACCGCGGCACGCTCGAGCGCCTCGCGCTCGGCACGGCGGTAGGCCGGCGTGGCGAACAGGCCGCGCAGCAGCCCGGCGCGCACCTGCAGGTGCTGCGCCACCAGCAGGTTCTCGACCACCGTGAGCTGCTTGAACAGCCGGATGTTCTGGAAGGTGCGCACCAGGCCGCGGCGCGCCACCTGGTGGCTCGGCAGGCGGGCGATTGAATGCCCGTCCAGCGTGACCTCGCCCGCGGTGGGCTTGTAGAAGCCGCCCACGCAGTTGAACACCGTGGTCTTGCCGGCGCCGTTCGGTCCGATGATGGCGAACACCTCGTCGCGGCGCACGTCGAAATCGATGCCGTCGACGGCGAGCAGGCCGCCGAAGCGCATCTGCAGGCCGGAGACCTTCAGCAGTTCCGGTTGCGCCTGTTGTACTTGCTGTGCCTGGCTCATTGCGGCAACTCCACATGGGGGCGGCTCGCGGGCAGCAGGCCCTGCGGACGCCACATCATCATCAGCACCATCACCAGGCCGAAGATCAGCATGCGGTATTCGGCGAAGCCGCGCGCCACCTCGGGCAGCGCGGTCAGCAGGATGGCGGCCAGGATCACGCCCAGCTGCGAACCCATGCCGCCCAGCACCACCACCGCCAGGATCAGCGCGGACTCGATGAAGGTGAACGACTCGGGATTGACCAGGCCCTGGCGCGCCGCGAAGAAGGCGCCGCCCAGCCCGGCGAAGGCCGCGCCCAGCGTGAACGCCGACAGCTTGATGCGGGTCGGGTTCAGGCCCAGCGAGCGGCAGGCGATCTCGTCCTCGCGCAGCGCTTCCCACGCGCGCCCCATCGGCATGCGGATCAGCCGGCTCGTCACGAACAGCGTGAACGCCACCAGCAGCAGCGCGAGCAGGTAGAGGAAGATCACCATGTGCTCGCCGCTGTATTCCCACCCGAGCAGCTCATGGAACGTCTTCACGCCCTCCACGCTGGCGCTGCGCGCCATCTCGATGCCGAACACGCTCGGCTTCGGAATGCCCGAGACGCCGTCCGGGCCGCCGGTGAGGCTGGTCAGGTTGTTGAGCAGCAGGCGGATGATCTCGCCGAAGCCCAGCGTGACGATGGCCAGGTAGTCGCCGCGCAGGCGCAGCACCGGGAAGCCCAGCAGGAAACCGAAGGTCGCCGACATGCCGGCCGCGATCGGCAGGCACTCCCAGAACGTCAGGCCGAAATACTGGTTGAGCAGCGCATAGGTGTAGCCGCCCACCGCGTAGAAGCCCACGTAGCCCAGGTCGAGCAGCCCGGCGTAGCCCACCACGATATTCAGCCCGAGGCCGAGGATCACGTAGATCAGCGCCAGCGTGGCCACGTCCACCGCGCCGCGCGAGCCGAAGAACGGAAACACCAGCCCGACGGCCAGCAGCAGCCAGATCGCCTTGCGCTGCTGCCCGGCGCCCAGCGCTGGCACACTCGGCAGCTTGATGCCGGCGCCGGCGCGCTGGAACAGCGGCTTGAACAGCTGGAACAGGAATACCGCGCCGACCGCCAGCCAGACCGGCTGCCAGTGCGGCTCGAACACCACCTTGTAGCCTTCGAGCTTGAGCTGCAGCCCGAGTATCGGCACCGTGAGGATGGCGGTCATGACGGCCGCGGTGATGGCGTTCTTGAGGGATTGCCCCATGGATGCATCGTTTCTCATCTCGCGCTCCTCAGACTTTTTCCACGTCCGGCTTGCCTAGCAGGCCGGTCGGGCGGAACAGCAGGATCAGCACCAGCAGGCCGAAGGCAACGACGTCCTTGTACTCGGCCGGCATGTAGCCCGTGGCGAAGGTCTCGGCCAGGCCCAGCAGCACGCCGCCCAGCATGGCGCCGGGAATGCTGCCGATGCCGCCCAGCACCGCCGCGGTGAAGGCCTTGATGCCCGCCACGAAGCCGATGAAGGGATTGAGCTTGCCAATGCTCAGGCCGATCAGCACGCCGCCCACCGCCGCCAGCATCGCGCCGAGCACGAAGGTGAAGGAGATCACGCGGTTGGTGTCGATGCCAAGCAGGTTGGCCATGCGCATGTCCTCGGCGCAGGCGCGGCAGGCGCGGCCCATGCGCGAGTGGCCGATGAACAGCGTCAGCGCGATCATCAGCACCAGCGTCACGCCCACGATCAGCAGGCGCGAATACGGCACGGTCACGGTGAAGTCGCTGCCCATCTGGAACTCGATGGCGCCGGAGATCAGCACGGGCACGGAGACGTCGCGCGCGCCCTGCCCGATCTGCACGTAGTTCTGCAGGAAGATGGACATGCCGATGGCGGAGATCAGCGGCACCAGCCGTGGCCCGCCACGCAAGGGCCGGTAGGCCACCCGCTCGACGGCGAAGCCGTACAGGCCGGTGACCAGCACCGATACCAGCAAGGCGGCGCCCAGCACCAGCGGCAGCGGATAGCCCGCCTGCGCGCCGATCGCGGTGAGCGTCACCAGGCCCACATAGGCACCGATCATGTAGATCTCGCCGTGGGCAAAATTGATCATGCCGATGATGCCGTAGACCATGGTGTAGCCGATGGCGATCAGCGCATAGATCGCACCCAGCGTCAGGCCGTTGACCAGCTGCTGGGTGAACTGTGGAAGGAACTCGTTCATGCGGGAAGCCCCATAACTTTGAAACCGGAAATGCCCCGCCGCGCCGCGGTCATGCCGTGGAGCGCGGGCCGGCCGGGCCGGCAGCCCGATACCAAAACGCCCCGCCGGTGTTCCGGGCGGGGCGCGCGAAGCCGGAGTGCGGCTTAGTTGGCAGCAGTCTTGGTGGCGTCCTTGTGCCAGGTGAAGACGACGAACTTGAACGACTTCAGATCACCCTGGGCGTCGTACTCGACCTTGCCGATCGGGGTCTGGAAAGCGTTCTTGTGCATATAGGCGGCAACCTTGGTCGGGTCCGTGCTCTTGGCGCCGGCAATGGCGTCGCCGATGATCTGGACCGCGGCGTACGCCGGCATCTGGAACGGGCCGTTGGCGTCGCGCTTCTTGTCGGCGAACGCCTTGACCAGCGCGGCATTGGCCGGGTCGGCGGAGAAATCGGCCGGCAGCGTGACCAGCATGCCTTCCGACGACGGGCCGGCGATGGCCGTCACGTCCTTGTTGCCCACGCCTTCGGGACCCATGAACGTCGCCTTGACGCCCTGCTCGCGCGCCTGGCGCAGCAGCAAGCCCATTTCGGGGTGGTAGCCGCCGAAGTAGACGAAGTCCACGCCCTGCGACTTCAGCTTGGTGATCACGGCGGAGTAGTCGGAGTCGCCGGCGTTGATGCCTTCGAACACGGCCACCGGGATCTTGGCGGCTTCCAGGTCCTTCTTCACCGACGAGGCGATGCCCTGGCCGTACGACTGCTTGTCGTGCAGGATCGCGACCTTCTTGGGCTTGACCTTGCCGATGATGTACTGGGCGGCGGCCGGGCCTTGCTGATCGTCGCGGCCGATGGTGCGGAAGATGAACTTGCGCTTCTTGTTCTCGGTGAGCTGCGGCGCGGTCGCCGACGGCGTCACCATCACGATGCCTTCGTTCTCGTAGATGTCCGAGGCCGGGATGGTGGAGCCCGAGCACACGTGGCCGATCACGTACTTGATCTTCTGGCTCACGATCTTGTTGGCGACGGCAACGGCCTGCTTCGGTTCGCAGGCGTCGTCCATCAGCACCACTTCGAACTTGTTGCCGCCGGCGCCGCCGGCCGCGTTGATCTGTTCGATGGCGGTCAGCGCACCAGCCTTGACCATGTCGCCGTACTGGGCAACCGAGCCGCTCATGGGGCCGGCGATGGCGATCTTGATGGTTTCCGCGTTGGCGGCGGCGCCGAAGGCCACCAGTGCGGTGGCCAGGGAGATGGACGTAAGACGGGACAGCGTCATCAGGAGCTCCTCGATTATTTATTGGTCATGGGCTTGAGGCGACATGACCTGCGCAATCGAACAACACCCGCGAGCTACTACCGAGAAGACGCCCGAGACGCGGAAGACGGGCCGACGAAGACAAGAGAAAGCGTGTGCGGGGCCCGGCATGTGTCAGCCCCCCGCAGTGGCGGAGGGCCTTGGTTCGGAAGACAACGTTGATGCGTTCTCTATTGCGCAGGTGATTCGCCTGCCCCGCTCGCCGCGACGCAGTCCGGAAGGGTGGCCCGGCTGCCGTCGGCAAAGCAGCCCGCATTACAGGGTCAAACCTCCTGCCTGACGCCAAATTCGCACAATTAATGCGGATCATATTGGCATAACCACAGCACAAATCATCGGAAATTGCCGACTTCGCCACCTTTCCGGCAATAATCCTCCCGCAACGCACAAGCCGACCTCGGCCTTGAATGACAAACGCCCCGGCAAGCCGGGGCGTCTGGTATTGCTGCGCTGCCACAGGCGGCCGCACGGCCGCCCGGGACGAAGATCAGCGCTTGCCGATATCCGGCACGTCGCGGCTGGCCGCACCGTTGAACAGCTGGCGCGGACGGCCGATCTTGTACTCCGGATCGGTGATCATCTCTTCCCACTGCGAGATCCAGCCCGGGGTGCGGGCCAGCGCGAAGATGCAGGTGAACAGCGAGGTCGGGATGCCCAGCGCGCGCTGCACGATACCCGAGTAGAAATCGACGTTCGGGTACAGCTTGCGGCTGACGAAGTACTCGTCTTCCAGCGCGATCTTTTCCAGCTCCATCGCCAGCTTGAACAGCGGGTCGTTGTGCAGGCCCAGTTCGTTCAGCACTTCGTGGCAGGTTTCGCGCATCAGCTTGGCGCGCGGGTCGTAGTTCTTGTACACGCGGTGGCCAAAGCCCATCAGGCGCACGCCCGAGTTCTTGTCCTTGACCTGCTTGATGAACTCGGTGATGTTCTCGACGCCGCCGATTTCCTCGAGCATCTTCAGCGCTGCCTCGTTGGCACCGCCGTGAGCCGGGCCCCACAGGCAGGCCACGCCGGCGGCGATGGCGGCGAACGGGTTGGTGCCCGACGAGCCGGCCAGGCGCACGGTCGAGGTCGAAGCGTTCTGCTCGTGGTCCGCGTGCAGGATGAAGATGCGGTCCAGGGCGCGCTCGAGCACCGGGTTCACGGTGTACGGTGCGCACGGGGTGCTGAACATCATGCGCATGAAGTTGCCCGAGTAGGACAGGTCGTTCTGCGGATAGACGTACGGCTGGCCGATGTTGTACTTGTAGGCCATGGCGACCAGGGTCGGCATCTTGGCGATCAGGCGGATCGCCGAGATTTCGCGCTGGTGCGGATCGTCGATGTCCATGGCGTCGTGGTAGAACGCGCTCATGGCGCCCACCAGCCCGGTCAGCACGGCCATCGGGTGCGCGTCGCGGCGGAAGCCGCGCAGGAAGAACTGCATCTGCTCGTGAACCATGGTGTGGTTCATCACGGCGCCGACGAATTCTTCCTTCTGCTTGGCGTTGGGCAGTTCGCCCTTGAGCAGCAGGTAGCAGGTTTCCAGGTGATCGCACTTGGTGGCMAGCTGCTCGATCGGGTAGCCGCGGTACAGCAGCTCGCCCTTGTCGCCGTCGATATAGGTGATCTTCGAATTGCAAGAAGCCGTCGACATGAAACCGGGGTCGTAGGTGAACTTACCGGTTTGACCGTACAGCTTGCGAATATCGATCACGTCCGGGCCTACGGTACCGGTGTAAATCGGCAGCTCAACGCTGGGGGTACCATCGGAAAACGATAGCGTGGCTTTCACATCGGACGGTGTCATGTCGGTTCCTTCAAATGCTTGACTAATAATGTTGACGATACTCAGACCGAACGCAGCATGGAGATGACGCGCTGCATCGGGGGCGTGTCGAGCTCACCGTCCAGCTCCTTGCGGGCAAGCAGCAGGTCCATCAACTCGTTGTCGCTCAGCTCGAACAGCTCAGAGAGCGCGGCCACGTCCTGGTCGGAGAGGCTTTCTTCGTAACGGTTGAAAAAACGTTCGACGATGATGTCGTTCTCCAGGAGGCCGCGCCGCGCGCGCCAGCGCAGTCGCGCACGCCGGTGCGGATCGGCCTGGTGGGAGAAACTGGGGGAAACACTTTCGGTCATAGGTCCCTACTTCCGGCGCGCCGGTCCGGACTGCATATTGATAGCCCGGACTGACGCGCCGCTTACAACCACCGCGCGGTCAGACCGAGCGGCGAACCATCAGCTCCTTGATCTTGCCGATGGCCTTGGTCGGATTCAGCCCCTTCGGGCAGACGTCGACGCAGTTCATGATGCTGTGGCAACGGAACAGGCGGTACGGGTCGTTCAGGTCGTCCAGGCGCTGGCTGGTGGCCTGGT
>NZ_JBFTNF010000019.1:0-133767 GCF_056397345.1 Cupriavidus sp. 05N38 | reverse complement strand
CCGAGGCCGGCGCCAACATATCGAGTCACCATGACCGCAGCAGACACACTGAACACGCCGGACGCACCAGATGCGCTGGACGCGACCCGCCTGCAAGCCTATCTCGACCGCATCGGCCACCCGCTGCCGGCGGCGGCCGACCGCGCTGCACTGGACAGCCTGATCGCAGCACACCTGGCGCGCATCCCCTTCGAGAATATCGACGTGCTGCTGCAGCGCCCGGTCCGGATCGGCGTCGACGCGGTCTTCGACAAGCTGGTCGGGCGGCGCCGCGGCGGCTACTGCTTCGAGCACAACACCCTGCTGGCGGCGGCGCTGCGCGCCCTTGGCTACGCCGTCACCCTGCTGGCGGCGCGCGTGCGCTGGAACGTGCCGGACGACGTGCCGACCATGCAGTCGCATATGCTGCTGCGCGTGGAGGCCGCGCACCTGAGCCATATCGTGGATGCGGGATTCGGTGGCCCCACGCCCTATCGCGCGCTGCCCCTGCCGCCCGCCGGCGATGCCGATCCGGCATTCCCCTACCGGCTGAATCTGGTCGACGATTCCGCCAGCGCCGCCTTCCACCTCTACGACATGGAAGTGCGCGGCGCGGACGGCTGGTTCCGTATCTACCGCTTCGACCTGTCGCCGCAGCAGGCCATCGATTACGAAGCGCGCAACTGGTACACCTCGACCCATCCGGACAGCCTTTTCCGCCAGGCACTGTGCGTGGCGCGCTCGCAGGTCGATACGCGGATCTTCGGCCTTGCGCTGGAACACGCCGACGCGCAGGCGCTCAAGGCGATCCTGCCCGCGCTGCTGCAGGCGCAGCGCGCGGACTGAGCGGCTACCGCTCAGGCGCGCAAGGGCTGCACATCGAATCCCGCGTGCGCAAGCAGCGCCGGCAAGCCGGTCTCGCCGACCAGATGCAGGGCGCCGACCACCACCAGGGTCGGCTCACGGTCCGCGATCAGCGCCAGGATCTTTGGCATCCACAGCCGGTTGCGTTCGTCGACGAGGGCAGCGAGCGTGACCGGCCACTGCGCGCGGCGCTGCGCCAGCAGCGTTGCGAACGGCCCGGCCTGCCCCAGCCGCCACCAGCGCACCATGTCGACCGGCTCGGCGGCAGCCAGATCCGGCTGTCCGGCGAAGCATGAAAGCATGTCGACCTGTTCGTCCAGCGGGACGCCCTGCAGCAGGCGCAGTGCGTCGCTGGCATCCTCCAGCGCGTCGCTGGCAAGCCCGTCCGCCAGCGCGCGCGCCCACAGGTGGCGGTCCACGCCGTGCTGCGCGACGATACCGTGCCGCGCCGCCAGCGCGAACTGCAGGTGCATCGCCGCGAATACCGGGCGCAGGCGCTCCAGCTCGGCGACAGGCAGGCCGAAGCTCTCCCACAGCCTTCGCACCTGCTCGAGGACGGCGGGCGCAAGGTGCCGGCCGAGACTGTCCCCCGGCGGGAAATAGGCCGCACCGGCATCCGGCGCGCGATCCATCGCCACTTCGAAGACCACGCGCGCGGCCGAACGATAGGCCTGCTCGGCGGCCGGGTCCAGGGCCGATAGCGGCGCGTCGAGTACGTGGATGGCGCCGAGCAGCGTGACGCCGGTGTTCCTGACCTGCCAAAGCATAAAGCGTATACCCCTATGTCGGGACGGGCTGACTTGCCCGCCGCAGCGACGCCAGCATACCTTCTCCCGCAGTGCAGAACACCGTCATGCACCGCATGAATTGCCAAAAGAAAAAACACTGATAAGCCAGGGCGGCGGCCGATTTGCGTGTGGACTGGCCGGTGGCGCCCAACCATAATGTACCGGGCGGTAACATCGGGCAGTGCCTGGCGGCAAGCCGGTTGCGCCTGCCGCGCATTCCCTGATCCGATAGCACCCTTTACAAAACATCCAGTCCCGCTCGGCGAGGACATGGAAACCAGGAGACACGCATGTCATTGTTCGACCTGACCGGCAAGGTTGCCATCRTCACCGGYTCYTCKCGCGGCATYGGCCGSGCCATYGCRGARCARATGGCSGTACAGGGYGCCAAGGTGGTGATTTCCTCGCGCAAGGCCGARGCCTGCCAGGAAGTCGTCGACGCCATCAACGCCAAGCATGGCGCCGGCACCGCGATCGCCGTGCCGGCCAATATTTCCTCCAAGGAAGACCTGCAGCGCCTGGTCGACGAGACCAACCGCACCTTCGGCAAGGTCGACGTGCTGGTCTGCAATGCCGCCTCCAATCCCTACTACGGGCCCATGAGCGGCGTCACCGACGAGCAGTTCCGCAAGGTGCTGGACAACAACGTCATCTCCAACCACTGGCTGATCCAGATGGTGGCGCCGCAGATGATCGAGCGCCGCGACGGCTCCATCATCATMGTGTCGTCCATCGGCGGCCTGCGCGGCTCGCCCACCATCGGCGTGTACAACGTGTCGAAGGCAGCCGACTTCCAGCTCGCGCGCAACCTGGCGGTGGAATTCGGCCCGCACAATGTGCGCGTCAACTGCATCGCCCCGGGCCTGATCAGGACCGATTTCGCGCGCGCGCTGTGGGAAGACCCGGAGCGCTACAAGCAATCCACGCAGGGCGCCCCGCTGCGCCGCATCGGCGAGCCGGTGGAGATCGCCGGCGCCGCGGTGTTCCTGGCCTCCGCGGCCAGCACCTTCATGACCGGCCAGGCCATGGTGGTGGACGGCGGCGTGACGATCTGATCCGCGCGGGAACGCCCGTTCCCGCCTTGCGCGCTGCCCAAGCTGTTCCCGCTGTTCCCGCTGTTCCCATCCGGGCTCCCGCTCCCGGCGTGAGGCGCCTTCCCAGGCGCCGGTGCGCCCGGGCGGGGTCCATCCTGCCATGCAGTCAGGGAGGCACCGATGTCGAACCAATCGCAAGCAGCTACGTCCTGGCCGGCCATCAGCCTGGCCGAGGCGCATGCCCGCCTCACCGCGCCCGGCGCTCCATTCGAAACCGAGACGCGCGTCATCCGCGGCATTCCCACCACCGTCTTCAAGAACGCGCCGCCCACGCTGCGCGAGCTGTTCCTGCAAGCCTGCGCGCTGGGCGACAAGATCTTCGTGGTGTATGAGGACGAACGCGTGTCGTATGACGCGTTCGGCCGCGCCGCGCTGACCGTTGCTCACGCGCTGATCCGCGACGGCGTGCGCAAGGGCGACCGCGTGGCGCTGGCCATGCGCAACCTGCCGGAGTGGCCGGTGATCTTCTACGGCGCATTGCTGGCCGGCGCCATCATCACGCCGCTCAACGCATGGTGGACCGGCGCCGAGCTGGAATATGGCCTGGCCGATTCCGGCAGCAAGATTGCCTTCGTCGACGCCGAGCGCCTGGGCCGTATCCTGGAGCATTTGCCGGGCTGCCCCGCGGTCGAACGGATCTACGTCGGCCGTGCCGGCGGCGCCGCGCACGGCGACACGCACGGCGACACGCGTATCGCCGCGTTGGAGAGCCTGGTCGGCACCCCGGACCAGTGGGCTGGCCTGCCCGCGCTGCCCGTGCCGGACATCGGCATCGAGCCCGACGACGACGCCACCATTTTCTACACCTCCGGTACCACCGGCAAACCCAAGGGCGCGCTGGGTACTCACCGTAATTCGGCCACGGTGGCGGTAGCCGGCCTGTTCAGCCCGATCCGCAACTACCTGCGGCGCGGCGAAGCCATTCCCGCGCCGGATCCGGAGGCGCCGCAAAAAGGCATGCTGCTGGCGGTGCCCTTCTTTCACGTCACCGGCTGCATGGCGGTGCTCAATGGCGCGCTGGCCAACGGCACCAAGATCGTCCTGATGCGCCGCTGGGAACCGGTGCGCGCCATGGAACTGATCGAGCGCGAGCGCTGCACGGCCGCTGGCGGCGTACCCACCATCGCGTGGCAGATCATCGAGCATCCGGAGCGCGCGCGCTTCGACCTGTCCTCGCTCGAGAACATGAACTACGGCGGCGCGCCCGCCTCGGCCGAACTGGTCCGCCGCATCACCGAAGTGTTCCCGCATTCCGCGCCCGGCATCGGCTGGGGCATGACCGAGACCTCGGCCACCTTCACCAGCCATAGCGGGGAGGAATACGTGGCGCGGCCGGAAAGCGGCGGCCCGGCGCTGCCGATCGGCGAGATGAAGATCGTCGACGGACGCGGGCGCAGCCTGCCCGTCGGCGAGACCGGCGAGTTGATGGTGCGCGGGGCCAACGTGGTGCGCGGCTACTGGAACAAGCCCGAAGCCACCGCGCAGACATTCATCGACGGCTGGCTCAAGACGGGCGACATCGCGCGGCTTGACGACGATGGTTTCCTGTATATCGTCGACCGCATGAAGGACATGCTGATCCGTGGCGGCGAGAACATCTACTGCATCGAGGTCGAGAGCACGCTCTACGACCACCCGGCGGTGATGGACGCGGCGCTGGTCGGCATTGCCCACCGCACGCTGGGYGAGGAGCCGGCCGCCGTGGTCGCGCTCAAGCCCGGGGCCGAGGTCACGGAAGCGGAACTGCAGGCCTTCGTGGGCGAGCGGCTGGCCGCCTTCAAGGTGCCGGTGCGGATCGTGTTCTGCCCGGAGATGCTGCCGCGCAATGCCAATGGCAAGATATTGAAATCGACGCTGCGCAAGATGCTCGACGCCGCGGCCTGACAATCACGACCGCACCACGGGAGACCATGCCGATGCATCGCCATCCATCATCCACATGCCGCGCGGCGCTGCCGGTCCTGGCCGCCGCACTGCTCGCGGCCGGCTGTGCCGGCCAGGGCCAGGGCAGCGCTGCCGCCCCGGTGCCGGAGATCCGCCCGGGTATCCTGGCCGGCTACCTGCCGGCCGAGGCGCGCCCCGACAGCCTGCAGCTGGTGCCGCCGCCGCCCGCGCCGGGCTCCGCCGCCCAGGCAATGGACGACGAGACCGCCCGCGCCAGCGTGGCCCTGCGCGGCACCGCGCGCTGGCGCCAGGCCGCCGTCGACGCCAACCTCGGATTCCCCCGGGCAGCGCAGATCTTTTCCTGCGCGCTGGATGCGCCGGTGTCGCAGGAGCAGACGCCGCGGCTCTACCTGCTGCTGCGCCGCACACTGGCCGACGCAGGTCTGTCGACCTACGGCGTCAAGGACAAATACGTGCGGCCGCGACCGTTCATGGTCAACCACGAGCCAACCTGTACACCGGATGAAGAACCCAAGCTGGTCAAGGACGGTTCCTACCCGTCCGGGCACAACGCCATTGGCTGGGCGTGGGCGCTGATCCTGGCGGAGACTTCGCCGCAGCAGTCCGATGCCATCCTCGCGCGCGGCCTGGCGTACGGCCAGAGCCGGCTGGTCTGCAATGTGCACTGGCAAAGCGACGCCATGCAGGGCCGCATCATGGGCGCGGCCACCGTGGCGCGGTTGCATGCCGATCCGCTCTTCCGCGCCGACCTGGTCGCGGCCAAGGCAGAGCTTGCCGACGTCCGCGCCAGGGGACTCAAGCCCGCCGGCGACTGCGCGGCCGAGCGCGAGGCGCTGGGCGGCAAGTAGCCTGGCGGCAGGCCGTACCCTGGCCGGACGAGATCAGCCGCGCCCGACGAAGGGCATCTTGGTGGCCATCACGGTCATGAACTGCACGTTGGCGTCGAGCGGCAGGTTGGCCATGTGGACCACCGAGCTGGCCACGTGGGCCACATCCATCAGCGGTTCCGGCGCGATCTCGCCGTTGGCCTGCGGCACGCCGCGGGCCATGCGCGATGCCATGTCGGTAGCGGCGTTGCCGATGTCGATCTGGCCGCAGGCGATGTCGTAGGCGCGGCCGTCCAGCGAGAGGCTCTTGGTCAGGCCGGTGATGGCGTGCTTGGTCGCCGTGTACGGCACCGTGTTGGGGCGCGGCGCGTGCGCGGAGATGGAGCCGTTGTTGATGATGCGGCCGCCGCGCGGGCTCTGCGACTTCATCAGCGCGAAAGCGGCGCGCGAGCACAGGAACACCCCGGTGAGGTTGGTGTTGACCACGGCCAGCCACTGCTCCACCGACAGCTCGTCGATGGATACCGCCGGCGCGTTGATGCCGGCGTTGTTGAACAGCACGTCGAGCCGGCCGAATTCCTCGCGAATCTTCCCGAACARCCCGTCCACCGATGCCGGATCGCTCACGTCGCACTGCACCGCCAGCGCCGTATGGCCCGCGGCGCGCGCCTGCGCGGCCAGGACTTCCAGCGGCTCGGCGGTACGGCCGGCAAACACCACGCGGTAGCCCGCCAACAGCAGCGCCTGGGCCACTGCCTTGCCGATGCCGCGGGCCGCGCCCGTCACCAGTGCAACCTTGCCTTGCTCACTCATGCTGTTCTCCGAAAAAATAATGGGATCTGCCACGGGCTGGCTGGCGTGCCCGGTCGGCGGGATAGGAATGCTTGCCGGCGGTAAGCGGGGGATGTGTTCGTCGGGCGCCTATTTGACTGGGATCGGCGTGTCCGCCGCCACCGGCACCGCCGTCACGCTGTTCTGAGGGCTGCCGGAAACGATGCGGTCGGAATACGTCAGGTAGACCAGCGTGTTGCGCTTGCGGTCGACCGTGCGCACCACGTGCAGGGCCTTGAACAGGATCGACATGCGCTCGGAGAACACATTGTCCTGCTGGCGCAGCGGGCCCTTGAAGCTGATCGGCCCGACCTGGCGGCAGGCGATCGACGCCTCGGGCGGGTCTTCCGCCATGCCGAGCGAGCCCTTGATGCCCCCGGTACGCGCGCGGGAAACGTAGCAGGTCACGCCCTGCACCTCCGGGTCGTCATAGGCTTCGATCACCACCTTGTCCGAGCCCGTCATGCGGAAGTTCGTGCTGACGCTGCCGATTTCCTCGGCATGCGCCGCCGGCAGGGCCAGCAGCGCCGCCAGCAAGACCGGCACGGCCAGCGCAACGCGGCCCGCCAGGCGGGTCGTCATGGTACGCACGCCGGCTCCCTCCACCTCAGGACACCGCGCCGGTGATTTCGTCATGGCGCTTTTCCATTTCCTGGCGCAGCTGGCGGCGCAGCTGCGCGGCGRCGAAGCGCTGGCGCTCCACCTCGTCGCGCGGCTGCAGCGGCGGGACTTCGGCCGGCGCACCATTGTCGTCTACCGCCACCATGGTGAAGTAACAGCTATTGGTATGGCGCACCAGCTTGCTGCGGATGTTCTCGGTGATGACCTTGATGCCGATTTCCATGGAGCTGCGGCCGGTAAAGTTGACCGCCGACAGGAAGGTCACCAGTTCGCCCACATGGATGGGCTGGCGGAACACCACCTGGTCGACCGAGAGCGTCACCACATAGCGCCCGGCGTAGCGGCTGGCGCAGGCGTACGCGACCATGTCGAGGTACTTGAGGATGGTGCCGCCGTGCACGTTGCCGGAGAAGTTGGCCATGTCCGGTGTCATCAACACGGTCATGGAAAGCTGGTGGGACAGGTCATTCATGATGAAAATCCGGGTTTTCGAAACTGCCGGGCGGATCCGCGAAGGCCAGCCGGAGGGCCGGCGCCGACGATCGGCAGTGTAACCCGGAACGGCCGCCGCGCCGTGCCTGGAGGCGCCCCGGACAGCCGGCCGGGACAATAAAAAAGCGGCCTTCGAGGCCGCCTTCTCATTTCAATGGCGCTGCAGACGCGAACTGCTTACTTCTTCTTGTTCACAGCGTCCTTGAAGCCTTGGCCGGCGGAAAACTTGACCGTCTTGGCGGCCGGAATCTTGATGGTCTCGCCGGTGCGCGGATTGCGGCCGGTGCGCGCAGCGCGCTTGCCCGAGCCGAAGCTGCCGAAACCCACCAGCGTTACCGAATCACCCTTGGCAACCGCCTTCTTAATGTTGTCCAGAGCAGCATTCAGCGCGCGCTCTGCTGCAGCATTGCTCAGTTCCGCGTCAGCGGCGATGGCAGATACCAGTTCACCTTTATTCATGGCTGATTTCCCTTGTTGGTCGTCGTCATCGGAGTGTCTGCCACGCGGCAAATCACCGATCGGCGCAGTCTAATCTGCGCTTTACGCATTGGGCAATCCCCAGTGGCACCAATGCAACGAAAAAAGCCGCAAATCCTTGAGTCAAGCGCCTTTGCGGGGAATTTACCCCCCCTTTTCCGGGCTTTCAAATGCGGCTGCTGGCGGTATCGGGAAATCGAACATGCGTACGCGCGCAGGACCGCGATGCCCCGCGGCGATCCTGGCATTTGCCGACACCCGCGGCCAACGGCAAAGCGCCGCTCTGTGCGCATGCACGACGGAGGGTTCAGAACATTCTCTGCGTCTTGCGCCCGCGATTTCGCTAGTCGATTGCGCTAGTCGATTGCGCTAGTCGATTGCGTTAGTCGATTGCGCTTGTGATTCGGCCTGCGATTCGGCTTGCGATTGCGCCGGCCATTGCGCCGGCCATCCTGCTCGCCAGCTTTTTGCACCAATATGGTAACACCGCTCTTTTTGGTGCATACAAAGTGAGATGTTTCGCCCCAAAACAAGGCATTGCCTCATATTGGCGCAAGCAGAACGCGCGGCGCGGGCGCACGCCGCCGTGTCATCCGCCGCTTCCCGGCTGCACGCTCGCCGGGGCGCGTGGGCTCCGGGCAGGCCGCGCGCGACAATCCGGTGCGTGATCCACCAACTCGGTGCAATTTTCGCACCGTCCTGGCTCAAACTGGAACGGATATTGCATACCAGTGCTCCCATTTTGAGCATGAGGAATGTATGGACAATTGGAAGAGCGGCACCGACGCCCTGTTCATCCTGCTGGGGGCGATCATGGTGCTTGCCATGCATGCGGGCTTTGCCTTTCTTGAGCTAGGCACCGTACGCAAGAAGAACCAGGTCAATGCACTGGTCAAGATCCTGGTGGATTTTGCGATTTCCACGATCGCCTATTTCTTTATCGGCTATACGGTAGCTTATGGGGTCGAATTTCTCGCCAGCGCCCAGACGCTGGCGCAAAGAAGCGGTTATGAGCTGGTGAAATTCTTCTTCCTGGCGACATTCGCCGCGGCCATCCCGGCGATTATCTCGGGCGGCATCGCGGAGCGTTCGCGCTTCAATCCCCAACTGGTGGCGACCTTCGTCCTGGTCGGCCTGGTCTACCCCTTCTTCGAAGGCATCGCCTGGAACAACCGCTTCGGCGTGCAGGACTGGATCGCCTCGGTCGCCGGCGCGCCCTTCCACGACTTCGCCGGCTCCGTCGTGGTCCATGCCATGGGCGGCTGGATCGCGTTGCCGGCCATCCTGCTGCTCGGCGCGCGCCGCGGCCGCTACCAGAAAGATGGCCGCATCAGCGCACACCCGCCCTCCAATATCCCGTTCCTGGCGCTGGGCGCGTGGGTGCTGGCGGTGGGCTGGTTCGGCTTCAACGTCATGAGCGCGCAGACCGTCGACAAGATCAGCGGACTGGTCGCCATCAACTCCCTGATGGCCATGGCCGGCGGCACGCTGGCCGCCTGGGCGGCCGGCCGCAACGATCCCGGCTTCGCCTATAACGGGCCGCTCGCCGGGCTGGTGGCGGTGTGCGCGGGCTCGGATCTGATGCACCCGCTGGGCGCGCTGGTGACCGGCGGCGTGGCCGGCGTGCTGTTCGTCTATCTGTTTACGCTGGCCCAGAACAAATGGCACATCGACGATGTGCTGGGCGTGTGGCCGCTGCACGGCCTGTGCGGCGCGTGGGGCGGCATTGCCGCCGGCATCTTCGGTGCGCAGGCGCTGGGCGGCATCGGCGGGGTTTCGCTGGGCGCGCAGGCGATCGGCACCCTGCTGGGCATTGTCATCGCCCTCGTGGGTGGCACCGTGGTCTATGGCACGCTGAAGAAGGTGGTCGGCATCCGGCTGGATGCCGAATCCGAATACAACGGCGCCGACCTGTCCCTGCATCGCATCTCGGCCACGCCGGAGCGCGAAACCAACTGGTAGATCGACGCGGCAAGGCAGCCGCCTGCCGCTCCCGCCGCTCCCGCCGCGGCACGCCGGGCCAGCCAGGCCCGCCGTGCCGCGCGATTTTGTGCTTGAACTTCCGCTCGCGGCAAAGCAATAATGCCTTGACCGCCCCCGCGTCACGCCCTCGCCGCGCCCGGGCATCCGCTGCATGATGTTCGTTGCTTGTGAACCTGCAAGAGCCAGCAAGGGAGAACGCGATGGATGCCACAACGCTGCAGAAGCTCCAGGATGTCGTGGTCGCCTATGCGACCGAATTCGGGGTCAAGATCCTTGCCGCCCTCGCCTTCTGGGTGATCGGCCGCTGGCTGATCCATGTCGTGGTACGCCTGGTCCAGGGCTCGTTGTCCAAGCAGAAGGTCGATCCGACGCTGCTGCGCTATGTCGGATCCATCGTCACGGTCACGCTGAACGTGGTGCTGGTGATCGGCATCCTCGGCTATTTCGGCATCCAGACCACCACCTTCGCCGCGCTGATCGCAGCGGCCGGCATCGCCGTCGGGATGGCGTGGTCGGGGCTGATGGCCAATTTTGCCGCGGGCGCTTTCCTGGTGGTGCTGCGGCCATTCAAGGTGGGCGATTTCGTCACGGTGGCCGGGGTGACAGGCACTGTCAGGGAGATCGGCCTGTTCGCCACCACCATGGACACGCCCGACAACGTGCTGACGGTGGTCGGCAACAACAAGATCTTCGCCGACACCATCCAGAACTTCAGCGCCAACGCCTACCGTCGTGTCGAGCTGAAGGCCCAGCTGTCCGGCAGCACCGATACGGCCGCTGCCATTGCCCTGCTCAAGGAACGCATCGCCGCGTTGCCGAACGTGCTGGCCGAACCCGCGCCCGACGTCGAGATCCTCGAGTTCACCCTGGTGGGGCCGGTCCTGGCCGTGCGCCCCTACTGCCATACCGATCACTACTGGCAGGTGTATTTCGACACCAACCGCCTCATGCGCGAGTGCTTTGGCGAGGCGGGCTACGCCGCGCCGATGCCGGCCCAGCTGGTGGTCCTGCAGCAAGGCAGCAGCAACGCCGCAGCCTGACCGTGCTCCGGCACGCTGGCGCGGCTCACGCGTGGCGCTGCGCCTGCATGCCGGCGCGCCCGACCATGCGCATGCCCACGGCCCCGACGCCGCATACGGCCATGACCACCGCGAGCGGCAGCGCGCTGCCATCGCGCCAGAGGCTGACCGCGGCGCCGGCGAGCGTGCCCAGCGAAAACTGCAGCGTGCCCATCATCGCGGAGGCCGTGCCGGCCCGGTGCCCTTGCTGGGCCATGGCGAGCGCCGAGGCATTCGGCAGGATGCAGCCCAGGCTGGCGATAAACACGAAAAAGCCCGCCAGGAGCACCGGCAGCGATGCCATGCCCGCCAGCGCCGCCGCGGCCAGCAGCACGCCAGCCGCGCACGGCGCCACCAGCGCGGCACGCAGCACGTGGTCGAGCGGGCGGGTGCGCGCCAGGCGCGCATTGAGCTGCGACATTGCGATCAGGCCCAGCGCATTGGCACCAAACACGAAGCCGTAATGAGAGGGCGCGATGCCATGCAACTCGATCAGCACGAACGGCGACCCCGCGATATACGCGAACATGCCAGCCTGCCCGCAGCCGGCCGACAGCGAATAGCCCACGAAGCTGCGGTCGCGCAGCAACTGGGCGTAGTTGGAAAGCACATGCCCGAGGCGCAGCGGCATGGCGCTGGCGTGGTCGAGCGATTCCTCCATATAGCGGTGGACCACCAGCAGGATCGCCAGGCTGCTGCCGCAGAGCAGCCAGAAGATGGCGCGCCAGCCGAACGCCCCGAGCACGGCGCCGCCGATGACCGGCGCCAGGATCGGCGCCAGGCCCATGACCAGCATCAGCGAGGAAAAGGCCCGCGCGGATTCATGGGCTTCGAGCCGGTCGCGGATGACCGCGCGCGCCATCACCATGCCGGCGCAGCCGCCCAGCGCCTGCAGGAAGCGCCACAGCATCAGCGCTTCGACATCCCGCGCGAGGGCGCAGCCGGCCGCCGCGGCAGCGTACACCAGCAGCCCGACGTAGAGCGGCGGCTTGCGGCCGAAGCGATCGCTGATCGGACCATAGAAGGCCTGCCCCACTGCCAGCCCGACCAGGAACGTGCCCAGCGTCAGCTGCACGCGGCCGATGTCCACGCCGAGATCGCCCGCCAGCGCGGGGAAACTCGGCAAGTACATATCGATGGACAGCGGCGCCAGTGCTGTCAGCGAAGCGCATACCAGGAGCCAGAGTGGAAAACGCGCGGACTGGGGTGCGCGGGTGGAACGGGTCATCGGGACATCCAGAGGAACTAGCAAGCGCGCCGGCAGCGGCAGGGCCAGGGGCAAGCGAGACACGCAAGGCGAGGCGAAAGACGTAATTGTTGCATACCGTAACAAGCTGCGTATTCGGCGCGGCAAGCGTGGATGATGCGGGCCCGCGCCCGCGGTTCGCGGGGTGCCGCTTTCAACGCCAGCGGGGCCAAGGGTACAATGCCACCCTGTCGGCCGCCCGGGGCGGACGGTCAAGCAGCCCGACGCACCGCGGAAGCCCGCTCACCGGCACGGTTTCCGGCAACGTTTTCCTGCATGAGAACAAGATACGCTCTGCTTTCCGCTTTACTGACCCTGGCTGCCGGCGCGGGCAGCTTGCCGTGCGCGCACGCGGCCCCAGCTCCGGTGCCGGCGCCGGCCAAGGCCGCCGTGTCGGCCGCGTCCGCCCCGGCGGCGCCTGACGAGGCCGAAGCGCTGGCGCAGATGCTCAAGGGCGCGGCCACCGGCCAGAACACCGGCGCGGCCGGCGTGCCCGAACTGCTGCGCAACACGGCGCGCCCGGACAATATCCTGGCGCGCGCCTGCCGCCAGCTCAACGACGCGCTGCCCATCGAGATCGACGGCGAAACACGCCTGCGCCGCTGCCAGTCGGTGCCCGGCAAACACGTACTCTTTCAGCTGGAACTCACCAAGTACCGCGGCCCGATGCTGGATCTCGCCAGCTTCGAGCTCAGCTATGCCGCGCCGTTGCAGCGCAATATCTGCGCCAATCGCGACGTGGAAATCCTGACTAAGCTGGGCGTGAGCATGATGTTCCGCTACATGACCCGCAACGAACGCAGCGAACGCCGCGTGGGCGACGTCTATATCAACTCCCCGATCTGCGCCTCGGCATTGCGCTAGGCGACGCTCCTCTCCCCCCGAATCCGCGGAGCAAAAAAAACCGGCACCCCGCAGGGTGCCGGCATGCCAGGGCGTGCGATGAATCAGGCCAGGCGCGGCCGCAGCGGCACCACATTGGCCGCGCGCCGCGGCAGGATGCGCGTTTCCTTCCAGCGCGCGTGCGCCAGCGCGGATCCCCATACCAGCTCATGCAGCCTGGCCAGCGCGAACGGATCGCCCAGCAACAAGTGCTTCTGCGCGGCGCTGAGTTCGTCGGGGCCGCCCGTCAGGGCCTGCTGCACCAGCGCGGCACGCTCGCTCTTGGTGGCTTCCGGCTGGATCAGGCGGGACGTGGCCGTGGCACACATCAGCGCATTGGTGACCGGGTCGACCACGGCATCGATAAAGGCCGGCGGCTCGCCGGCGGCTTCGACGTGCTCCTGCATCGCCACCATCTCACGCGGCGGCCTGGCTTCCTCGGGCGTGACGAACAGCCTGGCGCGGCGCAGCGCGCGGCCGAGCGACACGCGCGACAGCAGCACGGACAGCGGGATCGAGAACGCCAGCGCGCCGACGATCGGCAACAGCCACCAGACGAAGTTCGGATCCAGCCACAGCACCAGCCCGCCCCATGCGAGGCCGAGCAAGGTATGCAGGCCGTGACGGCGGAATGCCTCGCCCCAGGTGGTTTCGGCATCTTCGCGCGGGGGCGACTTCCACGTAATGCCCCAGCCGCTGTAGGCCGCCACCACGAACTTGGTATGGAACAGCATGCGTACCGGCGCCAGCAAGGCCGACATCAGCACCTCGATCAGCATCGACAGCACCAGCCGCACCGGCCCGCCATAGTTGCGCGCATCTTTCATCAGCAGCACGATGCTTGCCACCTTGGGCAGGAACAGCAGCGTGGCGGTGGCCGAGAACAGCGCGAGCGCCTTCTCCGGATGCCACTCCGGCCAGGTCGGGAACAACTGGTACTGCTGGGTGAAATACTCGGGCGGCACCAGCGCGTGCTTGGCCAGCATGATGGTCGACAGCACCAGGAACAAGAACCACAGCGGCGCCGAGAGGTAGGCCATCACGCCGGTGAGGAATACCGCGCGGTGCACTGCGTGGAAGCCCTGCTTCATCCACAGGCGGAAGTTCATCAGGTTGCCCTGGCACCAGCGGCGGTCGCGCTTGACCTCGTCGAGCAGATTGGGTGGCAGCTCCTCGTAGGAGCCTTCCAGGTCGTACGCGATCCATACCCCCCAGCCAGCGCGGCGCATCAGCGCGGCTTCGACGAAATCGTGCGAAAGGATCTCGCCCGCCAGCGGCCCCTTGCCCGGCAGCGGCGCCAGCGCGCAATGCTCCATGAAGGGCTGGATGCGGATGATGGCGTTGTGGCCCCAGTAATGCGACTCGCCAAGCTGCCAGTAGTGCAGGCCGGCGGTAAACAGCGGACCGTATACGCGCGTGGAGAATTGCTGCACGCGCGCATACATGGTCTCGCGCCCCACCGCGAGCGGGGCAGTCTGGATGATGCCCGCGCCCGGGTTGCTTTCCATCAGCTTGACCAGCGTGCTCAGGCACTCGCCGCTCATCACGCTGTCGGCGTCGAGCACCACCATATAACGGTAGGCGCTGCCCCAGCGCCGGCAGAAGTCCGCCACGTTGCCGGTCTTGCGCTTGACGCGGTGACGGCGCCAGCGATAGAAGATCCGGCCGAAGCCATTGACCGCGCGGCAGGTTTCCATCCACGCGTCGGTCTCCGCGGCGCGCAGGTCGGGGTTGCCGCTGTCCGACAGCACGAAGAAATCGAAGCGCGCCAGCTCGCCGGTGCGCTCCATCGATTCATAGGTGGCGCGCAGGCCGGCGAACACGCGGTTCACGTCCTCGTTGCAGATCGGCATGATGACCGCGGTGCGCGCCTCCTCGGCGATCGGGCCCGCCTG
The DNA here is from genome assembly GCF_056397345.1 of Cupriavidus sp. 05N38. Lineage (NCBI taxonomy): Bacteria > Pseudomonadati > Pseudomonadota > Betaproteobacteria > Burkholderiales > Burkholderiaceae > Cupriavidus > Cupriavidus sp. 05N38. Next base: position 118,825 of record NZ_JBFTNF010000019.1, on the reverse strand, counting down.
CGCCGCCGAGCGCGAGATCAGGTGGCGGTCGCCGCCCTTGGCCAGCACCAGGAAGCCCATCATGGCGGTCCAGAAGCCGGCCGACACCCACGAGAACAGGATGGCGAAGAGCGCCAGCACGGCGATCTCCAGCGGGTCGGTGCCGTGGTATGGCAGCACCTTCGTCATGAAATACGTCGCCAGCGCGGTCTGCCCGGTGACCAGGCCGAGCAACACCCAGCGGCGGTGCGCACCGGCGGGGTGCCACTTGCCTTCGGCATCGGGGCCGTCATGCAGGGTGTCCCAGGTTTCCGGCACCGGCGGGCGGCCGAGCATGCGGCGGCCCAGGTTGCGCAGGAAACCGGTGACGATATGCGGCGGCCATGCGCGCGGCACCATCGAGGCACGCTCGGGCGCCGGGCCCGTATCGATATGCACGGTGCCGTCGTCATGGCGCTGGATCAGCGGTTCGCCGGCGGCCTGCGGCGCGCCGTAGGCGAGATTGAGGCGGCGCCCGACCGATGCGTAGGCGGTGCCGCCAGCCGGCGGCTGAGCGCCGTCCCTGGCGGTGAGTTGGCGTTGCAGCAAGTTCATGGCCGACTCCGTGTCGGCGCTGTCGCTGACCGTAATGTTGTTAAGCAGCTCGCGGCGCTGGTCTGGCGAGACCGGCACGCGATCGAGATAGCGCTCGCATGCCGCCGCCGGGGCGGCGCGCCGCTTCAGCCTGGGGGTAAGATGTAGCTCCACGTCTCGGATAGGGTTGTATTGCCGTTGCGAAGATAGCCGCGCAATTCGACCGGCTTGTTCTCGTCCTTGCGACGCACGATCATCGTCATGCGCCAGCCGCCGGTTGCATCATTGCGCTGCGTCGAAGTGTTCAGCAGCTCCCCGTTGCTGTCGGCCGAGATCACCGGATCGATGCGGGTGTCGGCGGCCAGTTTCTTGAAGGCAGGGCCTTCGAAATCGACGACCAGCGAAAAACTGGTGTCGTCCTGCTTGCGGCTCAGGCCCTGGCCTCGCCGCGTTTGTGTCACCCACGACAGCGGCGGCAGTTTTTCGCCGTCCTTCTGCCACARCAGGCGGTACTCGAAATCGAAAGGTTGCCTGGGCTTGGGCGGGTTGTCGGGCACCCAGTAGGCCACGATGTTGTCATTGGTCTCGTCSGGCGTMGGRATCTGCACCAGCTCCACMCGGCCCGAGCCCCAGTTGCCCTTGGGCTCSACCCARSCGCTYGGSCGSCGCTCGTACCAYGCGCCSAKCTCCTGGTAGYTGYYGAAKYYGCGGTCGCGCTGCATCAGCCCGAAGCCCTGCGGATTGGTGGCGGCAAACGATGTCACCAGCAAACGCTTGGGATTGCCCAGCGGGCGCCACACCCATTCGCCGGTGCCGAGCTGCACCGAGAGGCCGTCGGAGTCATGCACCTCGGGCCGGTAGTCGGGCACCGGCGAGGGCTGGTTCTCGCCGAACAGGAACATGCTGGTCAGCGGCGCCAGGCCGAGCTTGGTGACGTTCTCGCGCAGAAACAGCCGCGACTTCACCTCCATCGCGGTCTCCGCGCCCGGGCGGATGACGATGCGGTAGGCGCCGCTCATGCGGCGCGAATCCATCAGCGCGTAGATGGTCAACTGCTTGTCAGCCGGCGACGGGCGCTCGATCCAGTACTCGACGAAGCGCGGAAACTCCTCGCCCGAGTTGAGCGCAGTGTCCACCGCCAGCCCGCGTGCCGACAGGCCGTACCACTGGTCCTTGCCGAGCGCGCGGAAATAGCTCGCGCCGAGGAAGGACACCACTTCGTCCTTGCCCTTGGCCTGGTTCAGCGGATACAGCACGCGAAAGCCAGCGAAGCCGAGCGTCTTGAGCTTGGCGGCGTCGACCTTGTGCGGACCATAGTTGAACGCTGCAGGATCGAAGCGGATCTCGCGCGCGCTGCCACTGACCACCTCGTTGATGCGCACCGGCTGGTCGAACACCGTGCCTTCATGGAAGAAGGACAGCTCGAAAGGCAGCTTGGCATTGCGCCACTGAAAGCGCTCGGGCTTGTACTCGATCTCGCGATAGCGCTCGTAGGACAGCTCGCGCAACTCGCGCGGCAGGTTTTGCGCCGGTGCCTTGTAAGGGCTCGCGGCCAGCTGGTGTGCCCGCGCCGCCACGGTCTCGAAATCGAACGCATGCGCGGCCACCGCGCAGACTGCCAGCATGCCACCGCACAACCACCTGCCCAGGCGCGCGGCGCGTGCGCTGGCAAGCGCCGGCTGGCGGCGTGGGGCGTTTGCGGAGATCGGCAAGGTAGCGTTATCGGACATGGATGCCATTGGCAGGCGGGGTTGGAGGCAACGGCAGGACAAGGGTCCGCAGCAAGAGGCGGACCATCGTTCAGCCAGGCGACAAAAAGGCGGTGATCGCAACGATGCGCGGCAGTTTCGGTGAGCCGCTTGCGCAAACCCGGACGGGCTCGCGGCGCAACATTTCGCTAATGTCTTAGCAACGTAACAGGTTTGTTGCAATGCGCAATAGGACCTTAACAATTCGAGTCTTCAAAGTCACGTTTCGATCACGCAACGTTTGCAACAAATTGAAACCCCAGTCTGCTCAAAGCCGCATTCCACATGGCCTCCCGCCCCGCGCATCACATCGGATCCGTACTCGCGAAGCGTCCGCACCCGGATCCGGGCGCAACGGCGCGCGAAGGACGCCCGATGGTCTTTGCAGGCTGTGGCCTGGGTCATGGCAGAGCGGGAAAACAACTCGACACGCGGGCGCCACGCGCAGCCCGGCATGTCGTGCAGAGATGCGAGCGGAACCCGAAACTGCAACGCTAGGATATGGATTCGGCTTCGTCAACACGCGCCACGATGCCCCGAAAGAGCGCATGGCGCACCTCGGGCGTTCGTGCAGTGCACCGTCCGGCGAGAGGCACGCAAAAAAAAGAGAGGCCGTAGCCTCTCGATGGATTTTCGCCTCGGCGCCAGTCCCCCCGGATGGCATATCGCCACTGGGCACCGGTACCCGCGCATACGCGGCAACGCGCCGGAACGGCACGGCATGGCGGACGCGGGCGGCGCGGCGAACTATTGCGGCAGCAGGCACGCGCCTGAGCGTGCCCGCTGCCTGTCGCCTCTCACTGATGGCGCTCAGGCGCCTTTATTCATCATCTTGTCGGTATCGGACGGCGCATGGTTCTTCTTCTTTTTGGCCGGCTTCTTGGACATCTTGTCCGAGCTTGCCGCCGGCTTGTCACCGGCCGCGGGCGCGGCCGGCGCCGAAGCCTGGGCATAGGCACCCGCACCGAACATGGCCAGCGTCAACATCACGATCCACTTCTTCATGTCAGCCTCCTGGTCCGCTGTAAAAGAAGCCTGCCTGCGGCCGTGGTGGCTTTGGGCTGATGCGCTTCGTCACTACCAGCAACGGGACAGGGAAGCGATGGGTTGACGCGCCGTCCCGCCTATCGACATTGCGACGCAGCATGCAGCGCGCGGGGCGACAGCGCGCCTAATGGCAGAGGCGGCTCAGCAGTTCGCCGGCAATGGTGCCGCCTGCGGCAGACTGGGGCATGCCGGCCTGTGGCGCGCTGATGGTATAGAGCGACTCGCCGCGCGCGTAGCGCTTCGGATAGAGGGTCTGCTCGACCACGGCATACATGGAAGTCGCACAGTTGAAGATCATGCGCTTGAGCGAAGAACGGATCGGCTCGCCGCTGGCGGTGCGGATCACCCCGGCCGGCGCATTGCGCATGACAGCCACGCCGACTTCGGCGCCACGGCGGCGCACCGAAGTCTTGTCGAAATAGGAAACCACCCCGTTGGCGCCCATCAGCGGCAGCCAGCGCTGCGGATCGGGCGCGGCGGGATCGGGTGCGGCCAACACCGAGCAGCCTTCGCGCGGCGTGGAACGGAACACGGTGCCGCCGTTGCTACCCTGGCATTGATACAGGCCCGCGGCGGCGGGCCGCGCCGGTGGACGGCTCGGCGTGGACGGCAACGCAGAAGCTGCTGGCCGCGAGCACGACAACAGCATGAAAAGCGGCGCGCAAGGACATGGACGGACCCTCGTTTGGACCAAAAAAACAGGCCGCATTGTCGCACAGCGCGCCAGGCCCGCTCCGCAGGCGGGCGCCGGGCTCAGCCCTGTTGCTCGCGCCAGGCCACCAGGTCCGCGATGGTCAGCACCGGCAGGCGGTACATCTCGGCAAACGTCAGCGCCTCCGGCCGGCGGGCCATGGTGCCGTCCGGGTTCATCAACTCGCACAACACCGCGGCCGGCGCCAGGCCCGCCAGGCGGGCGAGTTCGACCGAGCCCTCGGTATGGCCGCGGCGGGCCAGTACGCCGCCGTCCACCGCGACCAGCGGAAACACGTGGCCCGGGCTGACCACGGCATCCAGGCCCGCATCGTCGGCGATGGCGGCACGGATGGTGGTGATGCGGTCGGCCGCGCTCACGCCCGTGGTCACGCCTTCGCGCGCCTCGATCGAGACCGTGAAGGCAGTACCGTACTGGCTGCGGTTGTTTTCCACCATCGGGCGCAGGCCCAGGCTGGCAACCTTCTCGCGCGTCAGGCACAGGCACACGATGCCACTGCATTCGCGGATCATCATGGCCATATTGGCCTGGGTCAGGCGTTCGGCGGCAAGGATCAGGTCGGCCTCGTTCTCGCGGTCGTCGTCGTCGAGCAGCACCACGGGACGGCCTTCGCGCATGGCCTCCAGCGCCTGGGCAATACGCTCGCCAAGCGGACGCGCGTCGGCCTCGGCGACGGCCGGGAAGGCAACGGTAACGGCGGGGTTTTCCTGGGTGGGAAGGGACAGCATGAAACGCTCCTTGAATCACGATAAGTGGGCGTTCCAGGGGATCAGCGGAAAAACACAGGCAAATTCAACCGGGCAGGCGCGAGCGCGCGCATGCCTGGCATCCAGCCGGGTTGTACCGCCCATCTTCTTTCATCCGGACTATGACCGTCGGCCCTGGCCTCTCACCAGGTCTGCTGACCCCGCACGGGAATGCGGGCGCTCGCGGGCTCGCCACCTTGTGGTGACATACCGCCGGTGGGGACTTGCACCCCGCCCTGAAGACGTAACGATGCCGGCGCGCCGCCAATGGACTGGCGGGCGCGCCGGCAGCGGAATGTTAGCACGAGTGCGGCAAGGCTTGCCTGGCGCGCCCCGGCGGCTGCGGCGCGGCCGCGGTCTGGCTGGAAAGCGCTTCCAGCGCCAGGCGCGAGGCATCGTCGGCCGGAAAGAAGCATTCGATGCGCATTTCCTGCAGCGTGATGTCCTGCGGAATGCCAAGCGTGGTCAGCGTGGAAAACAGCGCGGCCCGGAAGCCGCCGGCGGCCACTGCAACCGGCAGCATCGGCGGCGGGGTGCCGCCGGCGGCCTCGTCGTCGGCCAGCGGCACCCCGCCGGGTCCGAGCATGTCCGGGTGCCAGGACGAAATGCGGCTGAAGATGGCGCGCGCAGTCTGGTCCTGCGCCTGCGTCTGCAGTTCCTGCCAGACCCGCCTCAGCAGGTATCGCCCGACCTGCCGGGCGTTCTCGATCACCGGCCACAACCCTTGCGGGTCGAACACCGTCAGCATCAGGTTGATGCGCCCGCTGCCCTGCTCCAGCGTGGACGGCTCGCGGCCGTCCAGCAGCACGCGGATCATGTTGCGATAGGCCTGGTTCGCGTCGAGCATATTCCAGAACCGGTCCAGCACCACCGCCGGATAAGGCTCCTGCTTGCTGAGGATCAGCGCCACCGCCTGCTGCACCATCTGCAGCGCAGGCGCGCCGAGGCCGTGCTCGCTATAAGCGGGGGCAAAGCCGCCCGCCAGCAGCAGGCGGTTGCGCTGGCGCAGCGGCACGCCGAGGCGGTCCGCCAGCGACAGCACCATCTCGCGGCTCGGCCGCGCGCGGCCGGATTCGAGGAAGCTGATATGGCGCTGCGACACCCCTGCCGCCAGCGACAGCGCGAGCTGGCTGTAGCCGCGCCTGGCACGCCAGTAGCGCAAGAGCCCGGGGAAGTCGGTTGCGGTCTCGGAGCTGGGGGTCAAGGTATCCATGACGGCATTACAGCACGGCCGCCGCCACGCAGCCATTACCTGCAAGGTAATCGTCGCCGGGCGCGCTACGGCGACACGCTCGTCCACAGGCGCTGCGCCGGCACTGGCACCCATGATAATCTTCGTTATTTATCAATGTGTTATATCGACAATTTCAAGTAGAACACCGACTTCAGGAGGCGGGTCCGTCCGAAATCCGAAGGGCGCAAACGTCCGGATTCCGGATGCGGCGCGGCCGTGCCGCATCGGCACATGGCCCTGGCTGAAAGAGAAGGAAGGGGCATGAAGGACAGCATGCAGCACACCGGCCCGGTCTGAAGCAGTGCGGACACACAGCAATGTTATGCTTTGGGCCTCGATAACTCCTGCGCGCACAGGGCGCGCACCCTGATGGAAATTGCCATAATACTGGCGCTGATTTTGCTCAACGGCCTGTTCGCCATGTCGGAGATCGCCTTGGTGACAGCCCGCAAGGCCCGTCTGCAAAAGCAGATCGAGGAGGGCGACCGCGGCGCCATCGAGGCGATCAAGCTGGGCGAAGATCCCACCCGCTTTCTGTCGACCGTCCAGATCGGCATCACCTCCATCGGCGTGCTCAACGGCGTGGTCGGCGAGTCCACGCTGGCGCAGCCGCTCGGCATGTGGCTTCAGGGCTTTGGCATGCAGGTGTCCACCGCCGGCTATGTGGCGACCGCCATCGTGGTGGCGGGCCTGACGTATTTTTCCATCGTGCTGGGTGAGCTGGTTCCCAAGCGACTCGGCCAGATGGCCCCCGAGAGCATTGCGCGCCTGGCGTCGCGCCCCATTGCCTTCCTGGCGGTGGCCTCGACGCCGTTCGTCAAGCTCCTGTCCAGCTCGACGCGCCTGGTGCTGCGCCTGCTCGGTGTGAAGAGCGGCCGTGGCCCGGCGGTGACCGAGGRAGAAATCCACGCGCTGCTGGTGGAAGGCTCGGAAGCGGGCGTCATCGAGCAGCACGAGCACACCATGGTGCGCAACGTGTTCCGCCTCGACGACCGCCAGCTCACATCGCTGATGGTGCCACGCGGCGACGTCGTGTGCCTGGACGTGGAAGTGCCGCTGGAAGAAAACCTGCGCCGCATCGAGGAATCCGACCATTCGCGCTTCCCGGTGGTGCGCGGCGGCATGCACGACATGCTGGGCGTGGTCAGCGCGCGCCAGTTGCTGGCCCGCCGCCTGCGCGGCGAGCCCACCGATCTGACCGCCGTGCTGCAGTCCCCTGTGTTTGTGCCGGAGAGCGTGACCGGCATGGAGTTGCTGGAGAACTTCCGCGCCTCGGGCGGCCAGATGGCCTTCGTCATCGACGAGTACGGCGAAGTGCTGGGCATCGTGACGTTGCAGGATCTGGTCGAAGCCATCACCGGCGAGTTCAAGCCGGACAGCGCTGGCGAGGAATGGGCCGTGCAGCGCGAAGACGGCTCGTGGCTGCTCGATGGCCTGATTCCGATCCCCGAGCTGAAAGACCGTCTCGGCCTGCGCCACGTGCCGGAGGAATCCAAGGAACGCTATCACACGCTGTCCGGCATGCTGCTGCTGTTGCTGGGCCGGCTGCCGCAGACTGGCGACACGGTCCGCTGGGGCGACTGGAAGTACGAGATCGTCGACATGGACGGCAAGCGCATCGACAAGGTGCTCGCCTCCCAGGTGCCGCCCGAGGACGGCGCCGACGCGGAAACCACGGGCTGACACCCCGCCTTGCCCGGCGCGCGGCAGGCGCCCTGCCGCGCGGCCTGCCCTGCCCGCCCCCGCCTGCTGCGCCCGGTCCGCCACCGCGGGCCGCCGGGCCTTCGAAACTTGATCTCCGTCAAGTCCTCGCATCTCCGCACAATCCCTGTATCCCGCGCGCTTCGGGGCGTGCCCGGTCTACCGTATGATCGGGTCTGATGCCGTGCCGCCCACGGGCGCCGCGCGGCAAGACAGCGCTATACGCCATACACAGGGACCCCCCAATGCATCCAGACGCAGACGGCACCGTCGGCACACCGGAGGTGGACCCGCTCGAAACCGGTGATTTCGCCGCCATGCTGGCGGCACGGCGACAGCAGGCGCATGCCACCCAGCGCTTCGCGGTGCTGATGATCCACCTGGACAGGTTTACCCACGCCAGCGAGTTGCTCGGCCCGCAACTGGCGGGCGGCGTGCGCGCGCAGGCGGCCGCGCGCGTCGCCGCCCACGCGCAGCCTGCCGATCTGGCCTGGCTCGGCAACGCTGATATCGGCGCCATCGTGGCGCTGCCGCCGGGGGCCGACGCGCCGGAAGCGGCGCTGCGCCTGGCTCGCGGCATCGCCACCGTGCTGGCGCGGCAGTTCCGGCAGAACGGCTTCGAGCTCTTCTTGTCGTGCAGTGTCGGCGTGGCGCTGGACGATCCCCACAAGCCTGCCGAGCGCAGTGTGCACGAGGCCTTTGACGCCATGCTGCGCGTGCGCAAGCGCGGCGGTGACGGCGTTGCCGGCTGCGCGGTTGCCGCGCCCGCGCCGCTATCCTCCCCGCTGCTGGCGGCCTTGCCGCAAGCGCTGGCGCGCGGCCAGCTCACGCTGAACCTGCAGGCGCGCGCCTCGCTGCACACCGCCCAGGTTTCCGGCTACACCGTCCGGCTGCGCTGGCAGAGCCCGGAGTTCGGCCGCGTGGCCCCGCACGACTTCCTGCCCGCGCTCGAAGCGCTGGGACTGATGGGCGACGTGGCGCGCTGGATGATGGAAACCGCGCTGCCGCTGCTCGATTGTCCCGGCATCGCCGATCCTGTCCAGCTGGGCTTCCTCGTCTCGAGCAATCAGCTGCACGGCACACCTTTGATCGACACCCTGCTGCGCACGCTCGAGCGCCAGCATCTCGACCCCACCCGGGTCTGCATGGAGATTCCCGCCGCAGCCGTGCCCGAGGGTGACGCCGTGGCCGCCGGCAAGCTCCACACCCTGCGCCGCGCCGGGCTGCGCTTTGTCCTGAGCGACTTTGCCGGCGGCCCGGGCGAAAGCGCCAGCCGCGCAACCCTGGAGCGGCTGCAGCCCGACCTGGTGACGTTCAACGCGCGCAGCATCGGCATCAGCGACCGCCCCGACCACGAGAACGCCGCCGTGGCGCGCTTGCAGGCCGCCTGCGAACTGGCAAACCGGCTTGGCGTGCCGGTCTGCGCCAAGGGCATCGAAACCCGCCGCCAGCTGGCCGAGGTGCGCCGCTGGGGTTGCAGCAGCATGCAGGGCTACCTGCTCGCGCAGCCCTTTCCCGTTCAATGGCTGGCGCAGACGCATGCGGCCATCTGCGCACGCGCGCGCGAATTGATGGACCAGTCGTAGGCCGTATTTTCGGCGTTACCCCGACTGCGTTGCGCAGCGAAAAAGTTACAAAAAGCCATGCAAGGCACTGGGATGCTTCGCCGCAACAACTGTAGAATTGCGGCGAACAAATCGACCGAAAGGAGTCTGGCGTGAAAAAAGGATGGATCTTCTGCGTTCTGTTTGCCACCCTGCTTGCTGGCTGCAATACCATGGCCGGCCTAGGACAGGATATTCAGAAGGGCGGCCAGAAGCTCGAAGGCGCGGCTGACCGCAGCAAGTAAGCCAAGCGACAGCGCGCAGGCGCCCGCATGGTCGCCTGGCGGCAAAAGGCCGGCGTCAGTGCACGCCGGCCTTTTTTTGCATGCGGGCCCGGGACCGCACGCCCTTCACAGAAGCTCTTCGGGTGTAAACGGCCCCATCACATCGATCCACAGCCGCCTGGACCAACTGGTATCCGGCTCGGTGTCCAGCACCACCATCTTGTCCCCCCTGCCATCGACCCATTGCACCGCGCCCGCATCGGACAAGCGCAGCAGGTAGCTGTTGTCGTCGATCGCGCCGGCAAACAGCTGCGCCACTTGCTGCGCCAGCCGCGGACTGTGGATGATCAGGCCGGTTTCGGTATTCTGGCTGGCCGAGCGGGGATCGAAATTCATCGAACCCACGAACAGGTTGCTGCGGTCCGCCACTGCGGCCTTTACGTGCAGGCTGGCCTGCGATGAAGAAAAGTCCCCAACGGCTTTCTGCGGCCGGCCAGGGTGCGCCTTCAGTTCGTGCAATTCCACGCCGGCGCGCAACATGGGTTCGCGGTAGCGCTTGTAGCCCACGTGAACGATCGGCGCATCGGTGGCGGCCAGCGAATTGGTCAGCACCCTTACCTTCACACCCTGCCTGACGAGCTTGGCCATCCATGCCACGCCGGCATCGCCAGGCACGAAGTAGGGCGAGATCAGGATGATCTCCTGGCGTGCATCGCTGAGCATGCGTCCCAGCTCCTCCACCATGGTATCGGTGCCTTCGGGCGCCTGATCGGGCGAGGCCTTGTTCGGGGTATCCACCATCACGCTGGCGGCGGCCCACTCCAGCGGCAGCTTGCCGCCCCCGGCGAGCTGGCGGCCCAGGAAGCTGGCGCGCGCATCGATGCGGCCCGGGGGCGTCATGCCCTGGGCCTCGAAGCGCTTGCGTTCCGTTTCTTCGTCGACCAGGGCTTGCTCGGGCCTGGCCGCGCCCGCTGCGCTACCCGCGCCGGAAGCCGCTGCGGCGCCGGTGCCCGTGGATGGCTGCGATGCTGCCGCCAGCTCCTCGCTTGAGGCCAGTTCCTCCACCGGCACCGCCAGCGGGCTGTTCCAGTAGCTGTCGAACGCCGCCGACAGCCGCCGCACGGCCGGCCCGGCGGCGATCACGTCCAGGTCGACGAAATTGGCGTCAGGCGCGCGCAGGAAATACGCGTTGCCGATATTGCGCCCGCCCGTCATGGCCAGCGCGTTGTCTGCGATAAAGGCCTTGTTGTGCATGCGCCGGTTGATGCGGCGGATATCCCCCGCGGACGACAGCATCCGCGTGAACTTGGAAAACCGTCCGGCCGGGAATGGATTGAACATCCGGACTTCGATATTCCGGTGACGCGCGAAACGAAGGAAGGCGCGATCCTTGCCGTCGCTGTGCAGGTCGTCGACCAGCATGCGCACCCGCACGCCGCGTTCAGCCGCGGCGCGCACACGGCGCAGGATCTCGCGCGAGGATTCGTCGGCATCGATGATGTAGTACTGCAGGTCCAGCGTGCGCGTGGCGCGGTCCGCCAGCGTGATGAGGGTGCCGTACGCTTCCTCGCCGGAGACGACCACGTGGAAGCCGGACAGCGCCGGGTCGGGCGAGCTCTGCGCCACCAGCCGGCCCAGCGCCGTGCCGCCGGAATCGGCCAAGGCAGCGCTCTGCTGGCGCGGCACGTCTTGCGGCAGGCTGGCGCAGCCCTGGGCGAACAACGCCAGTGCGCAGGCCAGGGCGCGGCCGAAGCGGCGTACCCATGCGGCGCCAGGCCGCAGGCCGCAGGCCGCGCGCTCTTTATCCGGAGCCGTTGCCGCCGCCGTCACCGCAAAACGCGCCAGCATGCTGACTCCGGCTGTCGGGATACCCCAAGCTTAGAGCCTGGCGCGGCGCGCGGCTATCCGCCTTTGTCCGACGCAGGGGACAAAGGGAGTGAGCGCACCGGCCCGTTCTTGCGCCCCGGGCCTGCTCAGGCTGCCTTGCGCAGTGCGGCGGCCTCGCGCGCCAGGGTACGCACGCGTTCCCAGTCGCCCTTGGCCACGGCGTCCTTCGGCACCACCCACGAGCCGCCCACGCACACCACGTTCGGCAGGGCCAGGTAGGACGGCGCCCGTGCCGCGTCGATGCCGCCGGTGGGGCAGAAGCGCAGTTGCGACAGCGGGCCATACAGTGACTTGAGCATCGGGATGCCGCCCGCGGCCTCGGCCGGGAAGAACTTCAGGAACTGAAAACCGCTTTCCAGCGCGGCCATGGCCTCGCTGGCGGTAGCCACGCCCGGCAGCAGCGCCACGCCGGCGCCTTGCGCGGCCACGGCAAGCGCCGGCGTCAGCCCCGGCGACACGGCGAACTTCGCACCCGCCTCGCCCACGGCCTGGAGCTGGGCCGGCGTGAGCACCGTGCCCGCGCCGACCACGGCGTCAGGGAAGGCAGCAGCGACCGCCTTGAGGGCTTCCATGGCCACTGGCGTACGCAGCGTGATCTCCAGCACGGGCAGGCCGCCGCCGATCAGCGCTTCGCTGACGTGCAGCGCTTCATCGACGGAAGAGAATTCGAGCACCGGGATCACCGGCACACCAGCGAAACGTTCGATCAGCGGAGAGGATTGAGTTGGCTTCGGGTACTTCGGGTACTTCGGGTACTTCGGGTACTTCGGGTACTTCGGGTACTTCGGGTACTTCGGGTACTTCGGGTACTTCGGGTACTTCGGGTACTTCGGGTACTTCGGGTACTTCGGGTATCTCAGGTCGGTCAGCGAGCAGGTCAGCCGCCGCGCGCGGACCATGCCGGCGCAGGCATCACGCGATCACCGATACCGATTGCGCCAGCCGCGCCAGCACGGTGTCGGTGGTCGGGATCGGCTCCACCGCGCCATAGCCCGTGGTGGAAAGCGCCGCCGCCACGTTGGCATAACGCGCGGCCTCGAAGGGATCGTCGCCGGCCGCCAGGCGCGCCACGAAGCTGCCGCCGAAGCAGTCGCCCGCGCCGGTGGCATCGAGCGGGCGCACCGGGTATGGGGCCACCAGCGTGCGCGCTTCGGGCGTCGCCACGTAGGCGCCCTCCTCGCCCAGCTTGAGCGCGACCAGGCCAATACCGCAGCCCAGCAGGTAATCGACGATCGCATCGCGGTCGTTGAGGCCGGTCAGCACGGTGATGTCGTCCCAGCTCGGCAGGCACACGTCGGTCAGCGCGAAGGCCTCGCGCATGATGCCGCGCGCCCGCGCCAGCGTCCACAGGCGCAGCCGCAGATTGGTGTCCAGCGTCACCCGCACGCCGGCCTTGCGCGCGTGTTCCATGGCCGCCAGGCCGGCGTCGCAGGCATGGGTGCTGATGGCCAGGCTGATGCCGGACACATGCAGGTAGCGCGCCTCGGCGATGGCATGGTGCGGCAGGTTTTCGTGGCTGTAGCGGCTGGCCGCCGAACCGTTGCGCAGGTAGTCGAAGCGGTGTCCATGCGCATCGTGGGTAACGAAATACACGCCGGTCGGCGCACCCGCATCGATGCGCACATGGCGGGTATCGACGCGTTCCTGCGTCCACAAGGCCAGCAGGCGCTCGCCGAAGGTGTCTGCTCCTACCGCGCTGATATAGCCGGTGCGGGCACCCTGGCGCGCCGCGGCAATGCAGAAGTTGGAAGTGTCGCCGCCAAAGCCCTGCAGGTAGCGGGTGGGATCGTCGGGCTGCTGGTTGAATTCCACCAGCGCCTCGCCGAAAGCGAGAATGTCGATGCTCATGGTGCAGGCGTCCCCTTGGGTTTGCGTTGTTCCGTTCGCGCTGGCCGGGTTCAGAAGAAGGTCTGGACGATGTCGGTCACCCGCAGGCTGCCGTCCAGCACCGGGATGTGGCGCCATTTGTCGAAGGTCAGGCACGGATGCGAGATGTCGAAGGCGACCATGTCGCCCACCTTGATGTCATCGCCCGCACGGATCTGCAGGTAGGCGTGCTGGTCCATCATGCCGGTCACTTCCCAGTGCGCCGGCACCGCGGCCGGCGCCGCCGTGCCAGGCCGGTAGACCTGGGCCGGGATCGGCATGCCGGCGTCGAAGGCCGCGTCGCGCTTGCCCATGCCGATGATCGCGCGGTCCGGCTCGGGAATCGACTGCACGTACGCCCACAGCTGCAGTGCCGGCAGCAGGCCTTCGCGCATCTTCTGCGCGACCGGGTTGCTGGCCAGGATGCGTTGCTGCGCGGCGCGGTAGATGCCCACGTCATGCGTCAGGTAGCAGCCAGGGCGCAGCACGATATCGATCGGCGCGCCGATCTCGGTGCGCGCGAACTCCTCCGCCACCACGTCGTACCAGGCCGAACCGGCACCCGACATCACAACCGGGCTGCGGCCGAAGCGCCCGGCTCCAGCAAGACCTGGAGCGCCTGTCCGCGGCTGCTGAAGTAGGCGCCGAGCTGGTCCACCAGCTCGGCCGAATCCACCAGCGTGAAGAACTCGAAATCCGGGTCGCGCAGCAGGTCGGCAACGATCTCCATATTGCGGCGGCCCACCAGCTGGTTGGCCATCAGCACGCGGCGCACGCCGTGCGCGTAGGCTGCGGCGGTCTGGTGCGCGGTAGCCAGCGTGATGCCCCAGGCGCCGGCCGCCAGCTGGCGCGCGAACAGCTTGGGCGCCATGGTCGTCTTGCCATGCGGCGCCAGCTGCACGCCATATTCGTGCATGAAACGACGCATCCATTCCAGGTTATGCGCCAGGCGTTCTTCATACAGTACCGCCGCCGGCAGGCTCAGGTCCTCGCTCAGCAGTTGCCAGCCGACCTGGCCTGCCGCGTCGGGCGCCAGCGGCGTCTCCAGCTTGCCCAGCGCCTTGTTGAGCGGATCGATCGTGCCGGCTTGGTACTTTATTTCATGCATGTCTGTCATCGCTGTGAAAAATTCCGATTGACGTAATGATAGCCTTGAAATTACGATATTTCATCCTTGTTATAAAGTAACATCCAAAGCCGGCGACGCAGTTCATTACCCGGCCCACGACCTCACGACCTCACGCCCGCCTGCCCATGTCCGCGCCCTTCGACATCCTGTCCCGCATCGCCGAACGTGGCCCCACGCTGCGCCTGGCCGAGCAGAAGGTCGCCCAGGTGATCCTGGAGGATCTTGCCGGCGCCGCCGCCACCAGCATCAACGAACTGGCGCGCAAGGCCGGCGTCAGCGAAGCCAGCGTGACGCGCTTCGCCAAGGCCATCGGCTGCCGCGACGTGCGCGATCTCAAGCTGCGCCTGGCGCAGGCCACTGCCGTGGGCCAGCGTTTCCTGCAGGCGCAGGGCGCCCGCACGGCCGAGCCGGCTCCGGCCACGCTGGCCGACAGCATCCATGCGGATATCCTGGACTCACTCGAGGTCAACCGCAAGCTGATCGATCCCGCCCATATCGAGCGCGCCGCGCGCCTGTTGCTCGATGCGCGCATGGTCTACGCTTTTGGCATGGGTGGCGGCTCGTCCTTCATGGCCGACGAGGCGCGTTACCGCCTGGCCCGCCTGGGCCGTCCCGTGGCCAGCTACCAGGATGCGCTGCTGCAGAAGATGGTGGCTGCCACCCTGCACAAGGACGATGTCGTGCTCGCCTTCTCAGCCACCGGCAGCGTGCCCGAGATGATCGCCAGCTGCGACATCGCCCGCGAATACGGTGCGCGCCTGGTGGCGGTCACCGCGCTGGGCTCGCCGCTGGCCGCGCGCGCGGACGTGCTGCTGCCGGTGCGCACGCTCGAAACCGATTTCATATTCAAGCCCTCGGCCTCGCGCTACGCGATGCTGCTGGTGATGGACGTGCTGTCCACCCAGCTTGCCTTGCTGCAGCAGGACCAGAGCCAGGACCAGCTGCGCCGGCTCAAGCTCGTGCTCGACACGCACCGCGGCAGCGTCGCCGCGGACAGCCGCCAGCCGCTCGGAGACTGACATGCCCGAACTGTTCGACACCCTCATCCGCGGCGCCACCGTGCTGGACGGGTCCGGCGCCGAAGCGCGCCTGGCCGACGTGGCGCTGCGCGCCGGGCGCATCGCGCGCATCGCCATGCTGGAAGACGGCGCCGATGGCATCGACCCCGGCAGCGCCGCGCACGTGGTGCAGGCCGATGGCCTCGTGCTCGCCCCCGGCTTCATCGACGTGCATACCCACGACGACACCAATGTGGTCCGCCAGCCCGAGATGACGCCCAAGCTCTCGCAGGGCGTCACCACGGTAATCGTCGGCAACTGCGGCATCAGCGCCGCGCCGGTCACGCTGCGCGGCGATCCGCCCGACCCCATGAACCTGCTCGGCAGCGCCGACGCGTTCCGCTACCCGGATTTCGGCGCCTACGTGCGGGCCGTGCAAGACGCGCAACCCGCCGTCAACGTGGCGGCGCTGGTCGGACATACCGCGCTGCGCAGCAATCATATGGACCGGCTCGACCGCACCGCCACGCCGGAGGAAACCGCGGCCATGCGCGCGCAGCTCGAGGATGCGCTGGCGCACGGCGCGCTGGGCCTGTCCACCGGGCTGGCCTACGCCAATGCGTTTTCCGCCACCACCGACGAAGTGCTGGCGCTGTCCGAACCGCTGGCCCGCGCCGGCGCACTCTATGCCACCCACCTGCGCAGCGAGTTTGCCGAGATCCTCGAGGCCATGGACGAAGCGTTCCGCATCGGCCGCCATGCGCGCGTGCCGGTGGTGATCTCGCACCTGAAATGCGCCGGCCTGGACAACTGGGGCCGCAGCGCGGAAGTGCTGGACGCGCTGGAGCGCGCGCAGCGCTGGCAGCCGGTGGGCTGCGACTGCTATCCCTACACCGCCAGTTCCTCCACGCTCGACCTCAAGCAGGTCACCGGCGACTTCGACATCCAGGTCACCTGGTCCGAGCCGCACCCCGACATGGGCGGCCGCCTGCTGGCCGACATCGCCGCCGAATGGGAGACGAGCCTGGAAGACGCCGCGCGTCGCCTGCAGCCTGCCGGCGCGGTCTATCACTGCATGGAAGACGCGGACGTGGACCGCATCCTCAGCCACCCCGCCACGGTGGTCGGCTCGGACGGCCTGCCCAACGACCCGCTGCCCCACCCGCGCCTGTGGGGCGCGTTTCCCCGCGTGCTCGGCCACTACGCGCGCGACCGCGAGCTGTTCCCGCTGGCGGTGGCCGTCAACAAGATGACCGGCCTGTCGGCCGAGCGTTTCGGCCTGGCGCAGCGTGGCTTCGTGCGCGAAGGCTACTGGGCCGACCTGGTCCTGTTCGACGCCGCCACCATCCGCGACGCGGCCAGCTTCACCGACCCCATGCAGCCGGCCGAAGGGATCGCCGCGGTGTGGGTCAACGGCGAACTGTCGTGGCAGCAGCGCAAGGCAACCGGCGTGCGCGCCGGCCGCTTCCTGGCCCGCGCCAGGCCCGCCGGCGAGGACGCCCCGACCGCGCACTGACGGCGCACTGACGGCGCACCGACAGCCCGCAGGCGACCCGACACCCGGTCAATCAACCATCACCGATCAACGATCAGATTCAGGAGTTTCCATGGAAATCAAGCGCTTCGGCGTCGAAGGCGGCACCGGCACCGGTGGCCAGCACATGCCCTTTGCCCGCGCGGTAGCCGCCGACGGCTGGCTCTACGTCTCCGGCCAGGTGCCGATGGTGGCCGGCGAGGTCATCGACGGCGGCATCGTGCCCCAGACCCACCAGGCCATCAAGAACGTGCTGGCCATCCTGGCCGAGGCCGGCTACGGCCCCGAGCACGTGGTGCGCTGCGGCGTGTGGCTGGACGACGCGCGCGATTTCGCCTCGTTCAACAGGATCTTCAAGGAATACTTCGGTGCCAACCCGCCGGCGCGCGCCTGCGTGCAGTCCAGCATGGTGGTGGACTGCAAGGTCGAGGTGGACTGCATCGCCTACAAGAAGCCGGTGGCCTGAGACCGGCCAAGCGCAAGCAAAACACTAAACCGGCCGCCACGCGGCCATTTTCATAGCGGACGCGGGTGAGCCCCGCCGGGCTCGCCGGCGGACCCCGCACACAGGAGACAACATGGGCGCCGTAACAGGAACCACACTATTGCTGTATGCGCTGATCGCCGTGATCGCACTGGTCGTGCTGATCGCGAAGTTCAAGCTCAACCCCTTCATCACCCTGGTGGTCGTCTCGGTACTGCTCGGCTTTGCCGTGGGCATGCCGATGGGCGACATCGTGAAATCGTTCGAAGCCGGGGTCGGCGGCACGCTCGGGCACATTGCGCTGGTCATCGGCCTGGGCACCATGCTCGGCRAGATGATGGCGGAATCCGGCGGCGCCGAGCGCATCGCGCGCACCCTGATCGATTTCTTCGGCGAGAAGAACGTGCACTGGGCCATGGTCACCATCGCCTTCATCGTCGGCCTGCCGGTGTTCTTCGAAGTCGGCTTCGTGCTGCTGGTGCCGATCGCCTTCAACGTCGCCAAGCGCACCGGCACCTCCATGGTGCTGGTCGGCATCCCGATGGTGGCCGGCCTGTCGGTCGTGCACGGGCTGATCCCGCCGCACCCGGCAGCGCTGCTGGCCGTGACGGCCTACGGCGCCGACATCGGCAAGACCATCATGTACGCGCTGATCGTGGGCATTCCCACCGCCATCCTCGCCGGCCCGCTGTTCGCGCGCCTGATGGACCGCTACGTCAAGCTGCCCGATGTCAATCCGCTGGCCGCGCAGTTCACCGAGGAAGACAGCCCCGGCACGCACGACCTGCCGAGCTTCGGCATCACGGTGTTCACCATCCTGCTGCCGGTGGCGCTGATGCTGATCGGTAGCTGGGCAGACCTGTTCACCACGCCGAAGACCTTCGCCAACGACTTCTTCAAGCTCATCGGCAACTCGGTGATGGCCCTGCTGATCGCTGCGCTGGTCAGCTTCTACACCTTCGGCAAGGCCCGCGGCTTCACCCGCGAGAGCATCCTCAAGTTCACCAACGAATGCGTGGCGCCCACCGCCATCATCACGCTGGTGGTCGGCGCCGGCGGCGGCTTCGGCCGCGTGCTGCGCGACTCCGGCATCTCCAACGCCATCGTCGACGTCGCCACCGGCGCGCATGTCTCGGTGCTGATGCTGGGCTGGCTGGTCGCCGTGCTGATCCGCATCGCCACCGGCTCGGCCACCGTGGCCATGACCACGGCCGCGGGCATCGTCGCGCCAATCGCGGCCAGCGTGCCGGGCACGCGCCCCGAACTGCTGGTGCTGACCACTGGCGCCGGTTCGCTGATCCTGTCGCACGTCAACGACGGCGGCTTCTGGCTGGTGAAGGAGTACTTCAACATGACCGTGGCCCAGACTTTCAAGACGTGGTCGGTTTGCGAGACGATCATCTCCGTGGTGGCGCTGTTGCTGACGCTGGCGCTGGCTACCGTGGTCTGATTGGCGTTATCCGCGGTGGGGCGCGCGCCCCGCCTCGGCTTCGCGGCCSGGGTCGTGACCGGGCCGCCACCTCCCTCCTCCCATCACGAAGACGTTCCTGCGATCGCCGGCGGCAGACGCCGCGCACCCCAAGAGCGCCACCTAGGAAAGAACGGCAGCGCCATCCCGGCGTCGCCGTTGGTGTGCCCTGCCCTTTACAGCATCGCCTGCACCCGGTTCACGGCCACGTCGAGCTGCGCCTTGAGTGGCGCAAGCAGGCAGTGCACCTCGTGACCGGGGGCGGACAAATCGCCGTCCGCTTCGAGCAGCCGCAGCACTGCGCCAATCCCTGCACTGACACGCAGCAATGCATCACAGCCGTCCTGCGCGGCGCACTGGATGCTGCTGCGAGCTTCGTCAAGTTGACAGGCCAGTTCCTGCACCCGCAGTCGCTCCGGGGTATCCGCAGGAAAGGTGACTTGAATCAGTTCTGCTATCAGATCAGCTTGCCGGGGAAKAGCGAACGCTGGTGGATCGATATGAGTGGATGGCTCAGAACGAGCAAAAGTACTAGGCATGACGGCCTCCAGTGACTTCATGGACGGCCCGCCGCTCATTTCCACGTGAGGGTGGCGGGCCCGCAGCGGAGGTGGAAATACCGGCGTCACAAGCTCCGGCCAGCCCGAGAGCTGCCCCGCCCGGCCCGCCATAGGAAAGCTATAGGCGCGCGCGAACGCAACGGACGAAAAAAATGCCGCAGATAGCGGCAGTCCGCTTGTGACGAATTTCGGGTTTCCACGCCCGGCCACCCTTGTTTGGGGTGACGTGTGGGATTCTCCAGCAGCCGCACGCCCATGTCAAATCCGGACTTCCGCCCTAATCTCGGCCACCCACATTCCCGCCCACCGGCGCATTCGCCTCGAACTTGGCCCGATGCGTGGAGAAGAACGTGCGCACGTTGCGGACGTTCGAAGCCCCGGCGAACAGCCGGCGTGCGAACGCGTCGTAGGCAGCCATGTCGGCCAGTTCCACCGTGACGACGAAATCCGGGCCGGGCGATACCCGGTAGCACTGGGTGACCGCCGCCTCGGCACAGATATAGGCTTCGAAGGCGTCGTGGTCCTCGGCGGTCTGGCGGTCCAGGYTGATCTCGATGATCGCGGTCAGCGGCGTGCCGGTCTTGTGGTGGTCCAGCACGGCGATCTCCCGCTGGATGACGCCGCTCTCCTTGAGCCTGCGCACCCGCCGCAGGCATGTCGGCGCGGACGCATGCACACGCTCGGCAAGCTCGGTGTTCGAGATCGCCGAATCCGTTTGCAGGATCCTGAGGATGCGCAGATCGAGATCGTCCAGGGGCACGCCAGTCACGAATACTCCATATCAAGCCGCATTGAGATGAAAGAAAATTTCACCATGAATACTAGTAGCTCGATTATTTCATTGGCCTTTAAATAATGAAAGAAAATTACATAACACCCACCCTACCATCCTGACCACTGCCAGTTAGGCTGATCACGAAAGGGAAGCAATATGTGCGGAATCGTTGGCGCCGTCGCGCAGCGGGATATCGTCCCGAATCTTGTCGAGGGCCTGAAGCGGCTGGAGTACCGCGGATACGACTCGTGCGGTGTCGCGCTGCATTCGGATCGCAAGCTGGTGCGCGCGCGCAGCGTGGACCGGGTCGCCGCCCTGCAGGCGGACATCGCCCGGCAGGGCTTGCAGGGGTACACCGGCATCGCCCACACGCGCTGGGCAACCCACGGCAAGCCGGTCACCGACAATGCCCATCCGCACTTCTCGCCGCGCGAGGATGCGGCGCGTATCGCGCTCTCGCACAACGGCATCATCGAGAACCACGAGGAGCTGCGCGCCAGCCTGGAGAGCAGCGGTTATGTCTTCGCCAGCCAGACCGATACCGAGGTGATCGCGCACCTGGTCGATCAGCTCTATGACGGCGACCTGTTCGAGGCGGTGAAGGCGGCGGTGCCCGGCTGCGCGGCAGCTTTGCCATCGCGGTGCTGTGCCGCGACGAGCCGCACCGCCTGGTGGGCGCCCGCAACGGCATGCCGCTGGTGGTGGGCGTGGGCGAAGGCGAGAACTTCCTGGCCTCCGATGCCATGGCGCTGGCCAATGTCACGGACCGGATCGTCTACCTGGAAAACGGCGACGTGGTGGATGTGCAGCTGCATCGCTACTGGATCGTCGACGCGGCCGGCCAGCGCGCGGAGCGCCCCGTGCAGCAGGTGGCGGCGCACGGCAGCAGCGCCGAGCTGGGCCCCTACCGCTACTACATGCAGAAGGAGATCTTCGAGCAGCCGCAGGCCGTTGCCGACACCTTGCAGGATGTCACCGCCATCATGCCGGAGCTGTTCGGCGACAAGGCGTGGCGCGTGTTCAATGGCGTGGATTCGGTGCTGCTGCTGGCCTGCGGCGGCAGCTACCATGCCGCGCTGACCGCCAAGTACTGGATCGAAAGCCTGGCCGGACTGCCGGTCAGCGTCGAGATCGCCAGCGAGTACCGCTATCGCGAGAGCGTGCCCAACCCGCGCACCCTCGTGGTCGCGGTATCGCAGAGCGGCGAGACGGCCGACGTCCTCGGCGCGGTCGAAGTCGCCAGGCGGCAAGGCATGCAGCACACGCTGGCGATCTGCAACGTTCCCACCAGCGCGCTGGTGCGCGAATGCGCCCTGACCTTCATCACGCGCGCGGGGGTCGAGATCGGCGTGGCGTCCACCAAGGCGTTCACCACGCAGCTGGTCGCGCTATTCCTGCTGGCGTTGACGCTGGCACAGATCCGCCAGCGCCTCTCCGAGCACGACGAGCAGCAGCACCTGCGGGCGCTGCGCCACCTGCCGGACGCCATAGGCAAGGTGCTGGCCCTCGAGCCGCAGATCATGGCGTGGTCGGAGCTCCTGGCAGGCCGGGAGAACATGCTCTTCCTCGGCCGGGGCATGCATTATCCGGTGGCCATGGAGGGGGCGCTGAAGATGAAGGAGATTTCGTACATTCATGCCGAGGCCTATCCTGCCGGGGAACTCAAGCACGGCCCGCTGGCGCTGGTCAGCAACGAGATGCCGGTGGTGGCGGTCGCGCCCAACGACCGCCTGCTGGAAAAACTCAAGTCGAACATGCACGAAGTCAGCGCGCGCAGCGGACGCTTGTTCGTGTTCGCGGACAGCGACTGCGGCATCGCGCCAAGCCCCGGCATCGAAGTGCTTCGCCTCACCGAGTACTACGGGCCGCTGTCACCGATCCTGCATACGATTCCCATGCAGCTGCTTGCGTACCATACCGCGCTGGCCCGCGGCACCGACATCGACAAGCCCCGCAACCTGGCCAAGTCCGTGACGGTCGAGTAGGCGCTTTCCGGTGCCGGAAGCCTGTTCTATGCTTAGCTACGAAGTGCGTGGCGTCGGGGAAGTGCCGCCGCACGGCCCCCGATGAAGCCCCCGTTCATCGGCTGCGTACCGACGAGTCGGATCGGTGAGACAAATGCGCGCCGTGGTCTTCTGCGCTGTGCAATTCCTGCTTGCGGTCACGTGGACGCTCTACCTCGCGTTCCTGCCGCAGCTGGCGGCGCAAGCTGGCATTGCGAAGCAGCATATCGCCTGGATCCTGCTGATGGACCAGGCGATCTTCGTCGCGACGGATTGCGCGCTTGGCATCGCGGCGGACCGCGTCGCGAATGCCATGCGGCATCTGGGCGGCTGGATCCTGGCCCTGAGCGTAGCCTCGGGCGCTGCCTTTGTCCTGCTGCCCAGGACGACTTCACCCATCCTCCTGATCGGACTGACCGCGCTATGGGCCGCGACATCGTCCGCGCTGCGCGCGCCGCCGATGGTGATCATCGCCAGGAGGACACACCGGTCGGCGGCACCCTTCCTTGTGGCGTGCTCGCTCCTGGGCTTGGGCGTGGCTGCCGCGCTGGCGCCCATGCTGACCATATGGATGCGCCACGTTTCGCCGACCTTGCCGTTTGCCGTGGCAAGCGCGGGGCTGGTCGCCGCCGTCATGGCGTTGCGCTGGCTCGATCATCTGCCCGAGCCCGGTGCCGCCGACAGGCAAGGCGCGCCTGGCGAGAAAATCCGCGCCGCCTGGCTGTTCTTTGCTGCCGTGTGGAGCCTGGCGCTGGGATTCCAGGTCCACACCGCCGTCAATTCGGCGCCGGCCTACATGCGCTTCGCGCCGGCTGCCGATCTGGCGCGTTTCATGCCGGCCTTCTGGATCGGCTTTGCCGTCTGCGTGTTGCTGCCGCGCGCGGCGGTCTTCAGGCGATGCCCCGCGCACGTGCTGCTGCTGGCGGCCACCGCGCTCGGCGCGCTCGCGCTTTGCGGATTCACCGCCGCGCCATCGCTCGCCTGGGTGCTGGTCATGCAATGCGCCGCGGGCGGCTTATGGGGCGTGATCTTCGGCACGGCCGCCAATGCGGCCCTGGATGCCGGCCGTGTCGGGCGCGAAGGCAGGTTTACCGGCCTGGTCTTCGCGCTGTCCGCGCTGGCGGCCTTCATGCGCATCGCCATGATGGCCGCCGGCGCGGGCAGGCACCCGGACGTCGCCGCCGTGCTGCCGTGGCTGCCGCCGCTGGCCTGGGGCATCGCGGCGATGCTGCTTGCGCTGTTCTTCGCGGGCAACCTTGCCTATTTCAACGGGCAGGCGCGTCTGGCTGGCAACGTACCGGGTGCCGGATGAGCAACAGGCGTGACGAGGTCAATCTTCGATGTTGGAGCACCGCCACGCAGGCCGCCCCGCCATGCGGCGCATCAGGCGCCGCAATGCGCGCGGATGTGCACGATGCGCTGTTGCAACAGTGTTTTTGAGCAATCGCTCCAATCCGGGTATTGGATTCGGTACACCTAGGGTTTATACTAGCCCCTGTCTCCTCCTTGTCTCCAAGACATGGATTCAACCCGCCCCTCGTGGGCGGGTTTTTTTTCATCCGTAGGTCGCCGGCCCCGGCGATGACAGCATGAAACGTTTCGCCGTATTTGCCGTGGCAAGCTGGTCCGCTGCCGCACTGGTCTATTTCGGGCAACACTCGTCGGCCATGCTGGCGCTTAGCTGCATCGTGGTGCTCGCCGGACTCGACATCGCTACCGGACTCTGACCGGACCACCCCAGGCCTGCCCCTTGCGGCCGGCCTTGCGCCTGGCGTCACATTCCCGGTGGCGCCTTGACTGCCGCCCATTTGTGAAGGTAACCTTCACAGACACCCTTCACATCTCCCTCCCACCATGAACGCTCCACACAGCGATTCCGACACGGCGCATGCCCTGGCGGCGGAGCTGCGGGTCGTACTCGGCAAACTGACCCGGCGCTTGCGCGAAAAGTCGCATTTCAGCCATCTGAGCTGGACCCAGCTGCGCGTACTGCTGCGACTGGAGCGCGACGGGCCGGCCACGGTGTCGGCCCTCGCACGCGCCGAGGGCATGCGCCCGCAATCCATGGGCGAAACCGTATCCGCCCTGAAGAGCGCCGGACTCGTCAGCGGCGCGCCGGACCCCACGGACGGGCGGCAAACCGTCCTGTCCCTCACGCCGGCCTGCGTGGAAGCAGTCAGGGCCGGCCGCGCGGCGCGCGAGGACTGGCTGTTCCACGCCATCGAAACCAAGCTCGCCCCGGCAGAGCAAGAACAGCTCGCGGGGGTCGTCGGACTGCTCGCGCGGCTGGTGGAGTCCTGACTCCCGGCAAGCCGCTTGCGCACAACCACCATCGCCCTGATCACCGCAAGGAAGACAGCATGACAACGACCACGCTCGACCCCAGGACCGCCCTCATCGTCATCGACCTGCAACAGGGCATCGTGTCATACCCCACCGTGCATCCGGTGGGCGGGATCGTGGAGAACGCCAGCGCACTGGCCAGCGCCTTCCGCGGCCACGGCCTGCCGGTAGTACTCGTGAACGTGGCCGGCGGCGCCCCGGGCCGGGCCGAACAGGCCCGCAACCTCGGGCAGCTGCCGCCCGGGTGGACCGACCTGGTCCCCGAACTGAACCGGCAGCCCGCGGACCACCTTGTGACGAAGCGGACCTGGGGCGCGTTCACCGGCACAGGCCTTGAGGCGCATCTCAGGAGCCTGGGCGTCACGCAGGTCGTGATTGCCGGCATCGCCACCAGCATCGGCGTCGAATCGACCGCGCGCCAGGCGCAGGAACTCGGCTTCAACGTTACCCTGGCCGTGGATGCCATGACCGACATGAACCCCGACGCCCATGCCAACAGCGTCACGCGCATCTTCCCGCGGCTGGGCGAGACCGGCACCACGCAGGAAATCATCGCACTGCTAGGCCGAACCCGCGCATGACCGGCCCCGCCCGCACGACCGCGAACCGGGGCACACCATAGTGGCCAGCACCTTCCGTTCACTGCGCACCTTCAACTACCGCGTCTGGGCCGGCGGCGCCATCGTATCCAACATCGGCACATGGATGCAGCGCACCGCCCAGGACTGGATCGTCCTCACCCATCTCACGCGCCACAACGCGACCGCCGTGGGCATCGTCATGTCGCTCCAGTTCGGGCCGCAGATGCTCTTGCTGCCGCTCACCGGCTACGCGGCAGATCACCTCGACCGGCGCAAGCTCCTGTTCGCGACGCAGGCCACCATGGGCGCGCTGGCGCTGGGGCTGGGCATCCTCACCGTCACCGGGCTGGTGCAGCCCTGGCATGTTTACCTGTTCGCCTTCCTGCTGGGCTGCGTCACCGCGTTCGACGCGCCGGCGCGCCAGACCTTCGTCTCGGAACTGGTCGGCGAGGCGGACCTGTCCAATGCCGTGGCGCTGAACTCCACGTCCTTCAACGCCGCGCGGATGATCGGCCCGGCCATCGCCGGCGGCCTGATCTCGGCGGTGGGCTCGGGCTGGGTGTTCCTGATCAACGCGGCATCCTTCGCGGCGGTGATCGGCTCGCTGAGCCGCCTGCGCCTGCACGAGCTGCACCGGAAAGAGAAGACGCCCCACAGCCGCGCGGGCCTCGCCGACGGCTTCCGTTATGTCTGGAAGCGTCCCGACCTGAAGGCGGTACTGCTGATGCTTTTCCTGATCGGCACGTTCGGCCTCAACTTCCCGATCTTCATCTCCACCATGTCGGTGGGCGTCTTCCACGCCGGCGCCGGCCAGTACGGCCTGCTGTCATCGACCATGGCCATCGGCTCCGTCACCGGGGCGCTCCTGGCGGCCCGGCGCGCGAAACCCAAGGTCACGCTGCTGGCGAGTGCCTGCGCCGTGTTCGGGATCGGCTGCACGCTGGCCGCGGTCATGCCCGGCTATGCGTTGTTCGGTGCCGCACTCGTCATCATCGGCATGTCCGCCCAGACCATCACCACCTCGACCAACAGCCTGGTCCAGCTCTCCACCGAACCGGCCATGCGCGGGCGCGTGGTGGCGATCCTGCTCGCCATCGTGCTGGGTGGCACGCCGCTCGGCGCGCCGGTCGTCGGCTGGGTGGCGGACCGCTTCGGCCCGCGCTGGGCGCTTGGCATCGGCGCCGCGGCAGGTTTCTCGGCGGCGCTGGTGGGCATCTGGTATCTCAGGAAATACGGCAACCTGCGCGTGCGCATGATGGCCGCACGCTTGCGCGCCGACGACGGCGGCCCCGAACCCGCCGTGGCAGCCCGGCGATCCGGGCAACAGGCCGGCGAACAAGAAGCCCGGTAGCCGAAAGCACGGCCACCGCGTATGCTCCGCATGCGGTCCGCTGCGGTCCGCATGCCAGTGCCTGCGGGCGCGCATCACAGCCAAGCAAGGACAACGCGCGATGAACTGCGTGGACCTCGTGCGCAATCTCGATCCCGGCCGCGCCAACCGTCCGCCGCGCGAGCAGGGACGGCGGCGCCCGCGTGCAATGTGCCAAGCCGCGCTTTATGACAGTTGTCATAATCTCTTCATACTGGGAAGCAGGAAGCCTCTCCTCCCGGACGATAGAATCAAATCCTAACTGGAGGAAAAAAATGCCAAAAAAGCCAAGGAAAGCCGAGGAGTCGATCCCGGCCACGACCACGGCGCAAGGCCTGATCGCCCTGCTTGACCACATTGCCAACGCCACCGCGCAAGGCCAGCTCGATCCCGAGTTCAGCCGCAAGCTCGGCAAGCGCGCACGCAAGGAAGCCGACACCCTGATTGAAAGCGAGGCGCTCTCCCCCGCCCATGGCACGGCCGTCAAGGCTGCCCTGGCCACGCTGGAAGAATCGATCGCGAACAGCGAAGGCGGTCTGCTGGGCAAGGCAGTCAAGCGCCTGCGTGACGCCGACAAGCGCGCGTCGGAAGCCCCCGAGACGTAAAACCGAACGGCACGGGACGGGCTCCGGCCCGGACCGGCGCGCTGCGTCGCCAGCGCAACGGCAGGCAGCAACCAGATGCATGCCTGATTCAGCGGCCAGGTCGCTGGCAGTTATTTCGACATTTATTGAAATATCGAAATAACTGCCCCACGATACCGGCATGAACCCTCCCCCGGATTCTGCAAGCGCTACTCCCGATTGCACCGATTGCACCGAACGCATCACCCCCCTACACTCTGCGTCCAGTGCCCGCGCCAGCACATCCGCGGCCCGCGCGCCGCGTACCAGAGCGCAACCATCCAGGAGACATCGATGATTCTTGCCCCCTTGCTGCGCGCCCTTGCGGCCTGCGGCGCGCTTGCCGTGGCGTCCTCGCCCGCGCACGCCGCCGAGCCGGTCAAGATCGGGTTGATCGCGCCCTTTTCCGGCAGCTTTGCCGACTACGGCAAGCAGATGGAGGGCGGCGTCAAGGCGTTCCAGAAGCTCAACGGCGACACCGTGGCGGGACGCAAGGTGGTGATCATCAGCAAGGACACCACCGGCCCCGCGCCCGACGTGGCCAAGCGGCTGGCGCAGGAACTGGTGGTACGCGACAAGGTGGATGTGCTGGCCGGCTTCGGCCTCACGCCGGAGGCCCTGGCGGTGGCCCCCATCGCCGAGCAGGCCAGGAAGGCAATGGTGATCTTCAATGCGGCATCGTCTTCCATCACGACCAAGTCCGGCTACATCGCGCGGGTCTCAATGACCCTGCCGCAGATCTCGGCGCCGATGGCCACCTGGGCCATCAGGAACAAGGTACGCAAGGTGGTGACGCTGGTGGCGGACTATGCGCCGGGCATCGATGCGGAAACCGCATTCAAGACCAATTTCATCGGCGGCGGCGGACAGGTGCTCGAGTCCATCCGCGTGCCTCTGCGCAATCCCGAGTTCGCCCCCTTCATCCAGCGGATCAAGGACGCCAGGCCGGAGGCGGTGTTCCTCTTCCTGCCCGCTGGCGAACAGGGCGTGGCCTTCATGAAGGGATTCCGCGAGCGCGGCCTGGCCGAGGCCGGCATCCGCGTGATCGCCACCGGCGACCTGACCGACGACCACGTGCTGCCGGCCATGGGCGACGCCACGCTCGGCGTGATCACGTCCTTCCATTACTCCATGGCGCACGATTCGCCCGAGAACAAGGCCTTCCTGAAGGCCTTCGCCGAGACCAACCCGGGCGCGGGCAGGCCCAACTTCATGGCGGTGGCCGCCTATGACGGCATGCACGCCATCTACGACGCGCTGAAGAAGACCGGCGGCGTCACCGACGGCGACAAGCTGCTGGCCGCGCTCAAGGGCATGAAGATCGCCAGCCCGCGCGGCCCGATCACCATCGATCCGGCCACGCGCGACGTGGTGCAGTCGGTCTATATCCGCCGCGTGGAAAAAGTGGGGGGCGAGCTCTACAACGTGGAGTTCGACAAGTTCGCCGACGTCAAGGATCCGGGGAAGTAGCGCGTGCCGCGTGCCGTGCAGCCGCGCACGCGCGGGCCGGCCCCGCCGGATCCCGCTCGCCGGCGCGGCGCGCAAACGCCGGCGGCACGATGCGGGCGGGCGCCTTGCCCGCGCCGTCCGCCTGCCCGGCCTGCCCCGCCTGCGCGGCGCTGCCCGCGGCGGGCTCGCACGGCTCGGCATTCACGCGCACCTCATAGCAGACCCACATCGCGCGCTGCGGCACCTCGTTGAAATTGCCATCGCTGGCGGCCAGCACGCGCGCCCATACCTCGGGCGTGGAGCTGCGCCACACATTGCACAGCAGGCGGCGAAAGCGCGGGTCGCGCGCGGCCTGCTGCTCGATGCGCCCGATGAATGCCGGACCGTGGTACTCGATCAGGTCTTCGAGCTCGCCGGCTGCCAGCGCGGCGAGCACCCGGGCGCTGTCGGTGCGGCCCAGGACAGCCAGCACCAGTTCCCAGAGCCCCGCCGGGTCGTTGACGCAGAGCCAGTCGCAGGCCTGCCACACCCAGAACGAACGTACCTCGTGCCGGCCAATGGCCGGGTCATACCGGCTGTAACGCTTGATATAGGCGTTGACCAGACGCTTCTGCTCATGGGTTTCCATAGTCCCCCGGAACTACCCGCCTTGAAAGGAATGGGCTTGGCCCGCAGCCATGGCTCAGGCAACGCCCAGCATCCGGTCCAGCTTGCCCTTGTCCGCCAGCAACTCCGCGCTGGTCGATTCATGTACCACCCTGCCCCGGTCGAGCACCATGGCGCGCCGGGTCATGCCTAGCGCCAGGCGCGCATGCTGCTCCACCACGATCACCGCCATGCCGCCGTCTTCGATCAGCCGGCGAATCACCTGCTGCAATTCCTGAACAATGATAGGCGCCAAACCCTCCATCGGCTCATCCAGTAATAGTAGAGACGGGTTAACCATGAGCGCGCGTCCGATTGCAACCATTTGCTGCTCGCCTCCGGACAACTGGTTGCCCAGGTTGGCGCGCCGCTCCCGCAGGCGCGGGAAGACTTCGTAGACGCGCGCTACGTTCCAGTGCCCCGGGCGCGCCACCGCGGTGAGGTGCTCCTCCACGGTCAGCGAGGCGAACATGCAGCGCTCCTGCGGCACCCAGCCCAGGCCGGCCGCGGCGCGCTGGTGGGTGGCCATGCGGGCCAGGTCGCGCCCCTGCCAGTGCAGGCCGCCGCGCCGCTGCCGGGTCAGGCCCATCAGCGTCATCAGCAGCGTGCTCTTGCCCACGCCATTGCGGCCCAGCAAGGCCAGGCTTTCGCCTGCCTGCAACGTGAAGCCGATGTCGTCGATCACCACGGCGTCGCCATAGCCCGCCGCCAGGCCCTCCACCCGTAGCAGCTCAGTCATGCGCGGCCTCCCCGAGGTAGACCTCCTTCACGCGCGGGTCGGCGCCGATCTGCGCCGGCGTGCCTTCGACCAGCACGCGGCCGCCCACCAGCACCGTGATGCGCTCGGCAAAGCGGAATACCAGGTCCATGTCGTGCTCGATGAAGAGGATGGTGATATCGCGCGGCAGGGCGGCAATCACGCCGAACAGCTCCGCGCTCTCGCCGGCCGGGATGCCGGCGGCGGGTTCGTCCAGCAGCAGGATGGCCGGCCGCGTGGCCAGCGCCAGCGCAATCTCCAGCAGGCGCTGCTTGCCGTAAGGCAGGTTGCGCGTCGCGGTATCGGCGTCGGCGTCGAGACGCAGGCTGGCCAGCACGGCCATGGCTTCGTCCGCCAGCGCGCGCTGCGAGGCTACGGTGCGGCCCCAGATGCGCCAGGCGCCGCTGCGCTCGGCCACGGCCAGCACCACCGATTCCAGCACCGTCAGCCCCGGGAACAGGGTGTTGATCTGGAAGGTGCGCGTCATGCCGCGACGCACGCGCGCGTGCTGGGGCAGCCTGGTGATGTCCTCGTCGCCGAGCCAGATGCTGCCGGCGGTGGGCGGCAGCGCCCCGGTGAGCAGGTTGATGAAGGTGGTCTTGCCCGCGCCGTTCGGCCCGATCAGCGCATGGCGGGCGCCAGGCGCGAAGCGCAGGGAGATATCGCTGTTGGCGGCAAAGCCGCCCCAGGACCTGGACAGGCCTTCGGTACGCAGCATCGCGGTCATGGCTGCCCCTTGCGCGCGACGCGCCCGAGGGCGCCGCGCACCACGTCGATGGCCCCCATCAGGCCACCGCGCGCAAACAGCACGATCACCACCAGCAGCAGGCCGATCCAGAACTGCCAGTAGACCGGATCGATGCCGGCCAGCACATCCTGCGCGATCATGAAGGCCGCCGCCCCCAGCAAGGCGCCATACAGCCGCCCGGTGCCGCCCAGCACCAGCATCACCAGCAGTTCCGCCGAGCGCGGAAAGCCCAGCACGTCCATGCCGACGAACTGGGTGGTCTGCGCCAGCAGGCCGCCCGCCACGCCCGCCAGCGCCGCCGCCACGGCAAACACCGCGCCGAGCCGGCGCGGCACGTTCGCCCCCAGTGCCGGCATCCGGCGTGCCCCTTCGCGCAGGCCGCGCAGCGACAGTCCGAACGGCGACTGCACCAGCCTGCGTACCAGCACGAACAGCGCGAAGGCCACCGCCAGGCTGTAGAGATAGGCCGTCTTGCCGAACAGGTCGAACTCGAACAGGCCGAGCAGCGGCGCCATGGTCACGCCCGACAAGCCATCCACGCCGCCCGTGATGAAGGCCGCCTTGTTGGCCGCCTCGAACAGCATCAGCCCGATGCCGAGCGTCACCATCAGCCGCGTGAGGTCGCCACCGCGCACCACCAGGAAACTCGCCAGCCACCCTGCCGCACCGGCCACCGCGGCGGCGGCCAGCAATCCGCTGAGCGGCTCGCCCCAGCCATGCGCGGCCAGCAGGCCGGCGGTATAGGCGCCCAGCCCGAAGAAGGCCGCGTGCCCGAGCGACACAATGCCGGCGTAGCCCAGCAGCAGGTCCAGCGAGAGCGCGAACAGCCCGGTGATCAGCACCTGGCTGCCGAGGATCAGGTAGCCCGGCAGGAGGAAAAACGCCGCCACCGGCAGCAGCCAGAACACGATCTCGCCGGGGTGCCAGCGCCCGTCCGGCAGCCGCGTGCCGCGCGCATTGCCCTTCGTGTCCGCCACGGCGGGGGCGCGGGCCTTGTCCACGGCGCTCATGCCCGCCTCCCGTAGAGGCCGGCCGGGAACAGCACCAGCAGCAGCACCATCAGCGCATAGATGACGAAGGCGCCCACCGCGGGCACGTAGTATTTGCCGGCCACGTCGGCCACGCCCAGCAGCAGCGCCGCCACCAGCGGCCCGCGGATGGTGCCCGCGCCGCCCACCGCCACCACCAGCAGGAAGTACACCATGTACTTGAGCGGGAAGGCGGGATCGAGGCCGAGCACATCGATGCCCAGCCCCCCGCCCAGCCCCGCCAGCGCGGAACCGAGCGCGAAGGTCAGGCTGAACACGCGCTCCACGTTGATGCCGAGCCCGCGCGCCGCCTGTTGGTTGTCGACCGCCGCGCGCACCTGCGCGCCGAAGCGCGTGCGCGCGACCAGCCAGCCCAGCGCGGCGGTGATCGCCACCACCACGCCAATCAGGAACAGCCGGTAGGCGCCAAGGTCCAGCCCGCCGAGGCGCACCTGCCCGCGCAGGAAGCCCGGCAGTTCCACCGGCTGCTGCCCGGGCCCGAACAGGTAGGTGGCGCCGGCGATCGACATGAAGGTCAGCCCGATCGAAAACAGCACCTGGTCGAGATGACTGGCGCGGTAAAGCCGCCGGTACAGGGTGCGCTCCAGCACCCAGCCCACCGCCGCCGCCCCGGCGAAGGCCAGCGGCAGCGTAGCCAGGAATGGCACCCCGGCCCGGCTCATCAGCACCACCGCCACGTAGCCGCCGAACATGGCGAAGGCGCCGTGCGCCAGGTTGACGAAGTTCATCAGCCCCATGGTGACCGACAGCCCCACGCTGATCAGGAACAGCAGGCAGCCATAGGCCACGCCGTCGAACAGTACCCCGGCCAGCGTGCCGGTCATGGCCGGCCCGCCCCGGGCTGCGGTGGCTGCGATGCCGGTGTCGGTGGCGATGCGGGGCAACCGCGCTGTGTCATGAAAACCTCCTGTTGTGCTGATTGGGCCGGCTTATTCGCCCTCGATACGGGCAAACGGCAGGCCGACGTAGTTTTCCGCAAGCGCCGCGGCGGCGGCCGGCGACGCCGCAACGTACTCCAGTTCCGCGCGCTGCAGTCGCGCCATGAACGGGGTGTGATCCGGAAAGCGGTGCAGCAGCGCTGTCATCCACCACGAGAAATGCTCGGCGCGCCAGACCCGCCGCAGGCAGGTCGCGGAGTAGGCGGCGAGCAGATCTCCACGCCCGTCGCGGTAGTGCGCAGCCAGCGCATGCGCCAGCGTGCGTACGTCCGCCACCGCCAGGTTCATGCCCTTGGCGCCGGTCGGCGGCACGATATGCGCTGCGTCGCCGGCCAGGAACAGCCGTCCGTGCTGCATCGGCTCGACCACATGGCTGCGCATCGGCGTCACCCCCTTCTGCAGCACCGCCCCCTCGTTGAGGCGCCAGCCGTCGCCGGTCTCGAGGCGCGCGTGCAGCTCCTGCCAGATGCGCGCGTCCGGCCACTGCGCAAGATCCTCGTCGGGACGGCATTGCAGGTAGAGCCGCGTGATCTCGGGCGAGCGCATCGAGAACAGCGCGAAGCCGCGCTCGTGGCTGGCGTAGATCAGTTCCTGCGCGGCAGGCGCGGCCTGCGCCAGGATGCCGAGCCAGGCAAACGGGTAGCTGCGCTCGAACAGCTGCAGCGCGGCGACCGGGATGGCCTGCCGGGACACCCCGTGGAAGCCGTCGCAGCCAGCGATGTAGTCGCAATGCAGGGTGCGGCCGCGCCCGCCGTGCCGGAACGTGACGAAGGGCGCATTGCCGCCGATGTCGTGCAGCGCCACCTCGCCGGCCTCGAAGTACAAGGGCGCGCCATCCGCCAGGCGCGCGGCGATCAGGTCCTTGACCACCTCGTGCTGGCCGTACACCGTGATGGCGCGGCCGCCCGTCGGCCCGGACAGGTCGATGCGATGGCGCCTGCCGCCGAACAGGAGGTCGATGCCGTCGTGCCGCATGCCCTGGCTCTGCAGCCGCCCGCCCACGCCGGACGCCACCAGCAGGTCCACCGTGTTCTGCTCCAGCACACCGGCGCGGATGCGCGCCTCCACGTGCCGGCGGCTGCGGTCCTCCAGCACCACGGCATCGATGCCGGCGCGGCGCAGCAGATGCCCGAGCAGCAGGCCCGCCGGGCCGGCGCCGATGATCGCTACCTGGGTGCGCATGGTGGTGTCTGGTCTCCCCTGTGGCCGGGTGGCCGCGGGCCGTGGCGAAAGGCGCCCGGCCTCTGTTGCCCGGCATTGTCAGACCCAGGATTTCATTTTGCAATCGGGTGTTGCCGCTGGCGCAAAGGCGGCGGCCAAGGCAAGCACTGCGGGAACGGCGCGCGTCCGGCCGTCAACGGGGGACTGCCTTCTGTGAGAAGATGTCCGCCTGCCTTGCAGGGAGATCGCCATGTCACCCGATCGACGCCGTTTCCTTAGCCATAGCACCTGTCTCGCCGCGGCCCTCGGCCTGTCCGGCGGCGCGTGGACCGCCACCGGGCCAACGGCGCAGGGCCCGTTGCGCCGCCCGATCCCCGGCACGCGCGACACGCTCCCCGTGATCGGCATGGGCACCGCCGACACCTTCAACGTGGGCACCGAAGCCAGCGAGCGCGCGCCGCTGGCCGAGGTGCTGGCGTTGCTGCTGCAGACGCCCGGCGCGGTGATCGACACCGCGCCGAGCTACGGCAGCGCGGAACCCGTCACCGGGGACCTGTTGCAAGGCGCGCACGCGCGCGGCAAGGTGTTCCTCGCCACCAAGATCTCCACCTCGGCCGGCAGCTCGGCGCAGGCGCAGTGGGCACAATCGCTGCGCGACCTGCACAGCGACGGCGTGGACCTGCTGCAGGTACACAACCTGATCGACTGGCGCGACAATCTGCGCTTCCTGCGCCAGCTCAAGGAACAGGGCAAGACGCGCTATATCGGCATCACCCACTACCGCGAGGACACGCACGAAGCGCTGGCGCAGATCGTGCGCGCCGAGCGGCTGGATTTTGTCCAGCTCAACTACTCCCTGGCCGAGCGCAACGCCGAGCGCGCGCTGCTGCCGCTGTGCCAGGAGCGCGGCGTGGCGGTGCTGGTCAACCGCCCGTTCCAGGACGGCCGCCTGTTCCGCACCGTCAAGGACCGCGCGCTGCCGCCGCTGGCCGCCGAGATCGACTGCGCCTCCTGGGGCCAGTTGTTCCTGAAATTCATCGTCAGCCATCCGGCCGTGACCGCGGCCATCCCCGCCACGTCCAAGCCGAAGAACATGCAGGACAACCTTGGCGCCGGCCTTGGCCGCATGCCCGACGCTCGCCAGCGCGCGCAGATCGCCGCGCTGCTGGCGTGAGCGCGCCATGACCGGCACCGCGCGCGCGGCCCGCCACGGGCTAGGCATCCAGCCCGGCGAGGGCAGCGCCGTGGCAGCCGGCTTCCTGTTCTTCTTCTGCCTGTTCGCCAGCTATTTCATGTTGCGCCCGGTGCGCGAAACCATGGGCATCGCCGGCGGCGTGCAGAATCTGCAGTGGCTGTTTACCGCCACCTTCGTGGTGATGCTGGTGGCCATCCCCATCTACGGGCTGTGCAGCGCGCGCTTGCAGCGCCGCCGCTTCGTGCCGTGGGTCTACGCTTTCTTCGTGGCCAACCTGGTGGCATTCGCGCTGGCCACGCGCGCAGTACCTGACAGCATCTGGATGGCGCGGGCGTTCTACGTCTGGCTGTCGGTGTTCAACCTGTTCGTGGTGTCGGTGGCATGGAGCCTGATGGCGGACGTATTCCGTCCCGGCCAGGCACGGCGCCTGTTCGCGCTGCTGGCAGCGGGCGCCAGCGCAGGCGGGCTGGCCGGTCCGCTGCTGGGCGGCTGGCTGGTCCCGCGCATCGGCCTGACCGGGCTGATGCTGCTGTCGGCGGCGCTGCTGGCGACAACGCTGCCGGGCGCGGGCTTCCTGTTCGGCTGGCGCAAGCGCGCCGGCGCGGGCGTGGCCAGGGCGGACGATCCGGTGGTGGCGCAGGATCCGGCCAAGCCCATCGGCGGCGGGCTGTGGGCCGGACTCACGCTGGTGGCACGCTCGCGCTACCTGCTTGGCATCAGCCTGTTCGTGATCCTGCTGGCTACCGCCAGCACCTTCCTCTACTTCGAGCAGGCCAGGCTGGTGGCACAGACCTTTCCCAGCCGCACGCAGCAGACCCAGGTGTTCAGCGCCATCGACGCCATCGTGCAGGCGCTGACCATCCTGGTGCAGGTCTTCTTCTCAGGACGCATTGCGCGGCGCTATGGCGTGACCCTGCTGCTGAGCGCGGTGCCGCTTTCGGTGGCCGCCGGCTTCCTGGTACTGGCGCTGTGGCCGGCCTTCGGCGTGCTGGCCGCGGTAATGGTCCTGCGCCGCGTGGGCGAGTACGCCCTGCTGCGGCCCGGCCGCGAGATGCTGTTTACCGTGGTGGACGCCGAGACCAAGTACAAGGCCAAGAACGTGATCGACACCGCCGTCTACCGTGCCGGCGACGCGATCAGCGCCTGGATCAAGACAGCCATCGATGCCCTCTCCGGCCACCCCGCCGTGGTGGCGCTGACCGGCGCGGCGCTGGCGCTGGCCTGGGCATGGCTGGGCTGGTGGCTGGGACGGCAGCATGAAGGCCATGCCGGGGCGGCACTGCCGGCGGCCGGACAGGAACCGGCACCCGGCGGCACAGGCAGGGCATGACGCGACCGGAGCCGGGGCACGGCGGCACCCGGCACGCCTGCAAGGTTGCCAGCGCGGCAACGCCGATGCACGAATCCGCCTTCGTCCTGCATTGCACCGCCTCCGGCCCGCTGATAATGGTGACGGAATATTACTAACCAAGCACCGAGGATTCGAAGAACCACCATGCAATCACGCCTGCTTACCCTCAAGGCGGCCATGCTCGCCATGGCCCTGACCCTGGGCGGGGTCTCCCATGCCCAGCTGTCGCAACTCCCGCCGCCCCAGCCGCAGCGCGCCCAGGGCGAGCGCGCCACGCAAACCCCGCTGCCGCACCAGCCCGCGCCCCACAAGAAGCACAAGCACAAGCATCACCAGAAGAAAGCACCGCCGCCATCAGCCGGGACGGCCGAAGCGCCGCCGCCTGCGCCACCCCAATCGCCACCGCCGCCGGCTCGTCCGGCCCCCTGAAGGCAAGGCCGGAGAAACGGGCGTGCGCCGTCGCCCCGGCGTTACATCTGCTAACCGCGCCGTAATATTGCAGTGACACCTTGGGCTTAGGATGACCTCATGGCCAGCACGCTTGCGCTGGCCCCCATCAGGATCCAGGAGCCCGTCATGCGCAATCCCACTCGTGCCAACCGTGCAGTTCGTGTCCTCGGTGCGAGCCTGCTCGCCGCCTCGCTGCTCGCGGCCGGGCCAGCCTCGGCGCACGGGCGCGGCGACCGCGGCGATAGCGGCGCCGGCGCGGCAGCGCTGGCCATCGGTGCGCTGGTTGGCCTGGCCGTCGGCGCAGCCGTGATCAGCCAGCCGGTCGCCATGGCCGCGCCGGCGCCGGTCTACTCGCCGCCCCCGGGCTATTGCTACAGCAGCTACCACCGCGCCTACGTGCCGTGCGGTCCGCAGCCGGTACAGGCCGTGCCCTACTACCAGCAGCAGTATCCGCAGCCGTATCAGCAAGGCTACGAGCAAGGCTACCAGCAGCAATATCCGCAACCCTACTCCAGCTACTGAATCCTGGGCGGCCGCCCGGCCGCCCATGGCCGCGCTCCGCCGCGCGGCCGTCCACCGCGCAGGCAGGCGCGGCGCGGCAGCGAAGCCGCAGTGCAACGCCCCCCGACGCTAAGCACGCCCACTTGATCCAACGCACCGGCATCGCCCCTGCGCAACCGGCAGCGCGCACGCGCCGGCGCGCCCGCCCGCGGCGGTGCCGCGAGCCACTCCCCTCGGAGCCGCCGGGAGCCCGCGCAAAAATCCCCGGATTTTCATTCAATGAAAATTCGCAGCCATTGTTTGACGCTGCGAACCGCGCGTGAATAAGATCGTCGGCAAAAGATTTCAATCAACGAAATGCTGCGGCGCACCCGCGCACGCAGTGCCATCAGCGCGTGCCGCCGCTTCGGCGGCGCCTGCCAGGAGACAACGATGAACCGACGCGTCACCCTGCGCCTCGCCGCCATGGCCTGCGCCGCCCTGTGCGCCCAGCTCGTGCTGCCCGCGCAAACAGCGCATGCTGCCGACACCTATCCTGCCAAGCCGCTCCGGCTGGTGGTGCCATTCACGCCCGGCGGCACCACCGATATCCTCGCGCGCCTGGTTGCGCTCAAGCTCGGCGAGGCGCTCGGCCAGACCGTGGTGGTGGATAACCGGCCCGGCGCCGGCGGCAACATCGGCGCGGACGCCGTGGCCAAGGCCGCGCCGGACGGCTACACCCTGCTGATGGGCACGCTCGGCACCCAGGTGACCAACCAGTTCATCTACGCGCGCATGCCATACGACTCGGCCAGGGACTTCGCGCCGGTGACGCTGGTGGCCAACTCGCCCAATGTGCTGCTGACCAACGCCACGCTGCCGGTCAAGTCCGTGGCCGAGCTGGTCGCGCTGGCAAAGCAGCGGCCGGGCGGACTCAACTATGCGTCCACCAGCACCGGCGGCTCGCCGCATCTCTCGGGCGAACTGCTCGACAGCATGGCCGGGGTGAAGATGCAGCACGTGCCTTACAAGGGCGCCGCGCCCGCCATGACCGACCTGCTGGCGGGGCAGGTCAACCTCATGTATGACAACCTGCCGTCGGCGCTGGCGCAGATCCAGGCCGGCAAGGTGCGCGCGCTGGCGGTGACCAGCCCGCAGCGCGCGCCCGTGCTGCCCGACGTGCCCACCGTGGCGGAATCCGGCCTGCCCGGCTATGTGGTGAATTCCTGGTTCGGCCTGCTGGCACCGGCCGGCACGCCGCCTGCGCTGGTGACGCGGCTGCAGCAGGCGGTGGCGCGCATCCTCGCCACGCCGGAGGTCAGGCAGCGTATCGAGCAGCTCGGCGCGGTGCCGGGCGGCGACACGCCGGCCGCCTTCGCCGCCGTGATCCGCGCCGACACCGAGAAATGGTCGCGCGTGATCAGGAGCGCCGGCATCCAGGCCCAGTAGACACCCAACAGCGAACCAAGGATTCCCTCATGGCAGCAAAGACCATCCGCATCGGCTCGGGCTCGGGCTGGTGGGGCGACCGCGTCGAACCCGCGGCGCTCAGCGCGCAGCACGGCAAGCTCGACTTCCTCTGCTTCGAAACCATGGCCGAGGCCACGGTGTCCGCCGCGCAGGTGCGCAAGCGGCGCGACCCCGCCTTCGAAGGCTACGACACCTACCTCGACGAGCGCATGCGCGCGGTGCTGCCGCACTGCATTGCCCAGGGCACGCGCATCGTCAGCAACCAGGGCTGGATCAATCCGCTCGGCGCGGCGCGGCACATCGCCCGGCTGTGCGAGGAACTCGGCCTGCCCGGCGTGAAGATCGCCGCCGTCACCACCACGGACCTGACCGGCGGCATCTGCAGCCAGCCGCTGGAGATCCTGGAAAGCGGCGCGCCCATCGCCACGCTGCGCGACTCGCTGATTTCCGCCGAGCCTTACGAAGGAGCCGAGCCCATCGTGCGCGCGCTGGAAGCCGGCGCGCAGATCGTGGTCACCGGCCGCGTGGCCGATCCCTCCCTGTTCCTCGCGCCGATGATGCACAGCTTCGGCTGGGGCGCGCACGAGATCGAACTGCTGGCGCGCGGCAGCGCCATCGGCCACCTGCTCGAATGCGGCGCGCAGGTGACCGGCGGCTACTTCGGCGATCCCGGCTACAAGGACGTGCCCGAGCCCTGGAACCTTGCCTTCCCCATCGCCGAAGTGGATGCAGCCGGCACCGCCGTGATCTCCAAGGTGGCCGGCACCGGCGGCCGCATCGACCTGCAGACGGTGAAGGAACAGATGTTCTACGAGGTGCACGACCCGCGCCGCTACATCACGCCGGACGTGGTGGTGGATTTCACCACGGCGCAACTGGAACAGGTCGGCCCCGACCAGGTCCGCGTGAGCGGCGTCAGCGGATCGCCCCGCACGCCCACGCTCAAGGTCTCGCTGGGTTGCACCGAGGGCTTCATCGGCGAGGACATGTTCTTCTACGCCGGGCCCGGCTGCCTGGAGAAGGCGCGGCTGGCCAAGACCATCCTGGAGCACCGGTTCCGGCTGGCGGGGCTGGACGCGCAGGCGCTGCGCATCGACTTCCTTGGCGTCAATGCCATCCACGGGGATGCTTCGCCGGCGCCGGCCTGCGAGCCCAACGAGATCGCCGTGCGGGTGGCCGCGCGCACCCGCACCCGCGCCGAAGCGGCCAAGGTGGGCCGCGAGATCGACAGCATGGCGGTGTGCGGGCTGGCTTCCACCGGCAAGCGCGTGCCGCACCAGGAACGCACGCGCGAGATCATCGGCGTGTGGTCCGCGCTGGTGCCGCGCACGCAGGTCAGCTCCGAAATCCACTACTTTTGAGGTCCCCGCGATGAAGGTTTCACTACGGCGCCTGGCGCATACCCGATCCGGCGACAAGGGCGATATCTCCAACACCTCGGTGATTGCCTACGAACCCGCCTTCTATCCCTGCCTCAAGGCACAACTCACCGCGGACGCCTTCAAGGCGCTCTATGGCGGCGTGGTGACCGGCAAGGTCGAGCGCTTCGAGGCCGACGGCTTGCAGGTGCTGAATTTCGTCGCGCACGGCGCACTGGGCGGCGGCGTGTCGCGCAGCCTGGCGCTCGACAATTACGGCAAGGCCCTGGCCAGCGCGGTGCTGCGCTTCGAGGTCGAGGTGCCGGATGATCTGGCGCCGTTGCTGCGGGGGAAGGCCAGCTAGCCCGCCACCTGCCCGGGCCGCGGCTTTGGTGGCGCGCTGCCCGGCGCGCTGTGCGCTGTGCGCGCCGTGGAAAGGGCTTGAAGAAGTTGCGGTTCGCAACTAATATGGTTGCGAACCGCAACTTCCTGCTACCGCCATGGACCTGATCGAACCGCCGCCGCAATCGCGCGACGACACCATCGCCGCGCTTCGCACCTTCTCCCGCAAGCTCGTGCGGGAACTGGGCTTCATGCGATCCACGCTGGCGGACAGCCAGCTGTCGCCCTCGGCCGTGCACGCCATCATCGAGATCGGCCTGGCGCCGGGCATCCAGGCGCGCGACCTGGCCAGCCTGCTGCGGCTCGACAAGTCGAACACCAGCAGGCAACTGGCCAAGCTGGAATCAATGGGCCTGGTGACGCGCACGGCAGCGGACGACGATGCCCGCTCCGCGACCTTGCGCCTGACCGGCGCCGGCGCCCAACTGCGCGCCAGGATCGACCAGTTCGCCACCGAGCAGGTGTCGCGCGCGCTGCGCCGGCTCACGCCCGCCGACCAGCAATCGCTGGTACGCGCCGTGGCGATCTATGCCGATGCGCTCGCCGTCGACAACGCCAGCGCCGCCAATGCGGGCGATGCCAGCCCCGGTGCCGGCATCGTGGAGGGCTACCAGCCGGGATGCATCGGCGATATCGCAAGCCAGCATGCGCGCTTCTACGCGCAACTGGCCGGCTTCGGCAGCTTCTTCGAGCAAAAGGTGGCCACCGAACTTGCCGCCTTCGCGACCGCGCTGCCCTCGCCCGACAAGGGACTGTGGCTCTACCTCGAAGGCGGGCGGACGCAGGCGAGCATTGCCATCGATGGCGACCCTGCCAGCGGGCTGGCCCACCTGCGCTGGTTCATCGCCGATGCGTCGCTGCGCGGAACCGGCATCGGCCGGCAGCTGCTGGAACGTGCGCTGGCATTCGCCGATGCGCGCTACGCGCAGACCTACCTGTGGACCTTCCAGGGGCTGGACGCCGCGCGCCATCTCTATGAATCCGCGGGCTTCGCACTGGCGGACGAGGCGCCGGGCCGGCAATGGGGCGCCACCGTGCTGGAACAACGCTTCGTGCGCGACCGGGCCGGCCTGCGCAACTAAGCGGCACCAGCGCGGCCGCCACGTATCAGTCCACCAGGACCCTGCGCGCCCAGGCGCTGGTGATGCGGCGCGCTTCTTCCTTGAGCAGGCGCGCCATCCTGGCCTCGCGCGCCAGGATGCGCTCGCTCAGCGCAGCCACGCTCAACGCCCCCATGGGCCGGCCTTCGTAGTCCAGCAGCGGCACGGCGATGCCGCCCATCTTGTCCACCACCCAGTCCAGGAACAGCGCGTAGCCGCGGCCACGCGCAGCGTCGATCTGCTCGCTGATCACCTCCGGGGTCAGGCGCGGATAGCGCGCGCGCCGGGTCTTGCCCAGGCGGGCGCGGGCGGCGCGCTCGGCGTCGGGCATCCATGCCAGCACGGCCAGGCTGCCGGCGCCCACGCCGAGCGGGCGGCGGGTGCCGATTTCCACATAGTTGGCGCGGATCGGAAAGGTGCCCAGCTCGATATCGGCCACCACCGATTCGCCCCGGCTGGCCAGGGTCAGCACCGCCGTGTCCCCGAACGCTTCCACCAGCCGCTCCAGGCTCGGCCGCGCGAGCGCGCGCAGGTCCACGCGGCGCTGCGCCACATCGGCCAGCTGGAAGATCTCCGGGCCGATGCCAAAGCGGCGGGCGCTGTCGCGCGTGACAAAGCCTTCGGCCACCAGCAACTCCAGCAGGCGCGATGCGGTGGCGGGATCAAGGCCGGTGGCGCGCGCCACGTCGGACAGGCGACGCACCTGCGGATCGGACAAGGCGCGCAGGATCCACAGGGCACGCTGCACCGGGGAGGCGCGCGAGGCGGGGGCACCGGCCGGAGGCGGTACGGTAGGCAACGTTGGGTCGTCTGGCATGGCTTGCGCATTTAAGCGGCCGCGCCCCGTCCGGTCAATCGGGGTGATTCCGGCTTCTGCCCGGGGGCACCCGCAATTCTGGCCAAACCGGAAGCGCAGAAGGCCAAATCCGCCGCTTCGGGCGTCCGCGGCCAGCCGGATGGTCGTATATTCTTCCCTGACGAAAACATCGCCTGGCGCCCGCCCTTCCCCCGAAGCCCGGCACCGGCTATGGTTGCACGCCCCGACACCGCCCCGACACCGCGCCGGCCCGCCCGACGCCGCCACCACCAAGGAAAACGATCATGAAGACCAAAGCCGCCATCGCCTGGAAAGCCGGCGCCCCCCTGACCGTGGAAGAGGTCGACCTGGACGGCCCGCGCGCCGGCGAGGTGCTGGTGGAGATCAAGGCCACCGGCATCTGCCACACCGATTACTACACCCTGTCCGGCGCCGATCCGGAAGGCATCTTCCCGGCCATCCTCGGCCATGAGGGCGCGGGCATCGTCACCGAAGTGGGCCCGGGCGTGACCTCGCTCAAGCCCGGCGACCACGTGATCCCCCTCTACACGCCGGAATGCCGCCAGTGCAAGTTCTGCCTGTCGCGCAAGACCAACCTGTGCCAGGCGATCCGCTCCACCCAGGGCAAGGGCCTGATGCCGGACGGCACCTCGCGC
Organism: Cupriavidus sp. 05N38; assembly: GCF_056397345.1. NCBI lineage: Bacteria > Pseudomonadati > Pseudomonadota > Betaproteobacteria > Burkholderiales > Burkholderiaceae > Cupriavidus > Cupriavidus sp. 05N38. Next base: position 75,611 of record NZ_JBFTNF010000019.1, on the reverse strand, counting down.
TTTTCCATCGACGGCAAGCCCATCTTCCACTACATGGGCACCTCCACCTTCGCCAACCACATCGTGGTGCCGGAGATCGCGCTGGCCAAGATCCGCCCCGACGCACCGTTCGACAAGGTCTGCTACATCGGCTGCGGCGTGACCACCGGCGTGGGCGCGGTGCTGTTCACCGCCAAGGTGGAAGCGGGTGCGAACGTGGTGGTGTTCGGCCTCGGCGGCATCGGCCTGAACGTGATCCAGGCCGCCAGGATGGTCGGCGCCGACAAGATCATCGGCGTGGACCTGAACCCGGGCCGCGAGGCGATGGCGCGCAAGTTCGGCATGACCCATTTCATCAACCCGAACGACGTCGAGAACGTGGTGGACCATATCGTCCAGCTCACCGACGGCGGCGCCGACTATTCCTTCGAGTGCATCGGCAACACCAAGGTCATGCGCCAGGCGCTGGAGTGCTGCCACAAGGGCTGGGGCAAGTCGATCATCATCGGCGTGGCCGAAGCCGGCGCGGAAATCTCCACCCGTCCGTTCCAGCTGGTCACCGGCCGCGAATGGAAGGGCTCGGCCTTCGGTGGCGCGCGTGGCCGCACCGACGTGCCGAAGATCGTCGACTGGTACATGGAAGGCAAGCTCAATATCGACGACCTCATCACCCACACCCTGCCGCTGGAGCGCATCAACGAGGGCTTCGACCTGATGAAGCGCGGCGAGTCGATCCGCTCGGTCGTGCTGTACTGAGCCGGGGCGCGCCATGCTCGAACTGCTCTCCGAACACGGCTGCTTCGGCGGCGTCCAGCGCTTCTACCGGCACGCCTCGGGCACCATCGGCCTGCCGATGCGCTTCTCGGTGTTCCTGCCGCCGGCGGCCCTGGCCACGCCGGCGCGGCGCCTGCCCGCGCTGTTCTACCTGGCGGGCCTGACCTGCACCGAGGAAACCTTCATGATCAAGGCCGGCGCCCAGCGTGCCGCCGCCGAGCACGGCCTGATCCTGGTGGCGCCCGATACCAGCCCGCGCGACACCGGCATCGCCGGCGAGGCCGAGTCATGGGATTTCGGCGCCGGCGCCGGTTTCTACGTCGACGCCACGCAGGCGCCCTGGCGCCAGCACTGGCGCATGGAAAGCTACCTCACGCAGGAACTGTTCGGCATCGCCTGCACCGAGCTGCCGGCCGACCCGGAACGGGTCGGCGTGTTCGGCCACTCCATGGGCGGACACGGCGCGCTGGTGCTCGCGCAGCGCCATCCGGAGCGTTTCCGCTCGGTCTCCGCCTTCGCGCCCATCGCCGCGCCGACGCGCTGCCCCTGGGGCGAGAAGGCGTTCAGCCGCTACCTGGGCGAAGACCGTGCGGCCTGGGCCCGCTACGACGCCTCGGCGCTGATGTCGGGCCAGGCGCAGGCGCCGTTCCCGCGCGGCATCCTAGTCGACCAGGGCCTGGCCGACAAATTCCTCGCCGGGCAGCTCCACCCGGAAGCCTTCGAAGCGGCCTGCGCCGCGGCGGGCCAGCCGCTCACGCTGCGCCGGCACGAGGGCTACGACCACGGCTACTACTTCATCTCGACCTTCATCGAAGACCATATCCGGCACCACGCGGCGCAGCTCTGAGCGCTGGCCCGCGCAACCCTCGCGTACCCTGGAGCAACATGGCCAACCTGACCGCCACCGAACTCAAGGCCTTCGTGCCCGCGCGCGACTTTGCCCTGTCCCGGCAGTTCTACCAGGACCTCGGCTTTGCCTCGCCCTGGCATGACGACACGCTGGCCTACCTGCACCACGGCAATTGCAGCTTCCTGCTGCAGAACTTCTATGTGCGGGAGTTCGCCGAGAACCTGATGATGCACCTGCTGGTGGAAGACGTGGAGGCATGGTGGCAGAAGGTGCAGCAACAGGATATCGGCGGGCGCTACGGCGTCAGGCTGGTACCGCCGCAGGACCAGCCGTGGAAGATGCGCGACTTCGTGCTGATCGATCCGTCCGGCGTGCTGTGGCGCATCGGGCAGAACATCGGCTAGGCGCGGGCAGCCGGCGCCGCTTGGTAATACGTTGAAACAAGCCCGCGCCGAATGAAACGCAAAGCCGCGCCCGCCGGCCTTGCCGCCCATGCGGGCGCAGGCTAGCATCGGCCGGATCGCCTGTCCGCCCGGAGAACGCCGCCATGCCCCGCCCCATCCTTCCGTTCAGAATGCTTCCCCTGATGGCCGTGCTGTGCCTGCCGGCCGCCGTGCTGGCGCAAGGCTCGCCTACCGGGGGCGACGAGGCCATGAACGCGATCAACAGCAACTTCGCGCGCATGACGCCGTCGCCGCGCACGGTGGACAGCATCAACCAGGAATTGCGGCAGAACCACGCCACGCCGGCTGGCGGCAGCGGCATGCGCGGCGGCGGCCGCGGGCGCGGCAGGCAGCGGACGCAGGATAGTTCCGCAGACGCGAATGCGCCGGCCAGCCCGGATGGCGGCTTGCATACGAGCCTGCCGGGGACCAGCGGCGCTGCCGGCGCGCCGGCCCCTGCCGTTACCCAAGTTACCCAATAGCAGGCAAGCACCGCCACTGCGCCCCCGCGCCTCTGCGCGTCTCCCCCGGCGTCTTCCTCCGCTTCTTCCCCCCTTCTCCCCCCGCTTCTTCCTGAGCGCCGTCTCGCCTCTCACCGGGAAGCCGGCCGGCTCCCCGGCCGCCCCGGCGCCTCCCCGCGCTCCCCCCCGTTTTCCCTCCCCCTCCTCGTTCTCCGATATCCGGCGTGAATCGCCCGCGCGCAAATGGATATTGGACGTCCATGCCACGCCCTCCCTACACTGGGCTGCAAAACCAGAAGGCACGCAAACGCGGTTGCCTCAACGCAAGGAGACAGATCTATGCGCAAGGCGCTCGGCCACATCAAGGTGCTCGACCTGACGCGTGTGCTGGCGGGCCCGTGGGCCACCCAGAACCTTTCCGACATGGGCGCGGAGGTGATCAAGGTGGAGCGTCCCGGCACCGGCGACGACACCCGCGCGTGGGGACCGCCGTTCCTCAAGGACGCCGACGGCCGCGAGACGGCCGATTCCTCGTATTTCCTCAGCGCCAACCGCGGCAAGAAGTCCATCACCGTCGACCTGGCCGCGCCCGAGGGGCAAGAGATCATCCGCGAGCTGGCMCGCGACGCCGACGTGGTGGTGGAGAACTACAAGGTAGGCACGCTGGCGCGCTACGGCCTGGGCTACGAGGACCTGCGCAAGCTGAACCCGCGGCTGGTCTACTGCTCGATCACGGGGTTCGGCCAGTCCGGGCCCTATGCCGCGCTGCCCGGCTATGACTTCGTCTTCCAGGGCATGGGCGGGCTGATGAGCATCACCGGCCTGCCCGACGGCGAGCCCGGCGGCGGCCCGGTCAAGTCCGGCATCGCCATCAGCGACCTGCTGACCGGCATGTACGCGAGCACCGCGATCCTGGCCGCACTGGAGCACCGCAATATCAGCGGCGAGGGCCAGTACATCGACATGGCGCTGCTGGACTGCGTGGTGACGATCAACTCCTACCAGGCGATCAATTATTTCCTTTCGGGCAAGGTGCCGCAGCGCATGGGCAATGCGCATTCGAACATGGTGCCTTACCAGGTGTTCCGCTGCGCCGAGGGCGACGTCATCGTGGCGGTGGGCAACGACACGCAGTACGCGGCGCTGTGCAGGGTGATCGGCCGCCCCGATCTGGCCGACGACGCACGCTTCGCCAGCGCCGGGCAACGCAACCGCAACCGCGACGCGCTGATCCCGCAGATCGCGCAGGCCATGCTGGCGCGGACCATGGCCGACTGGGTCGAGCGCATGGAGGCTGCCAACGTGCCGTGCGGCCCGATCTACAACATGCAGCAGGTCTTCGAAGACCCGCAGGTCAGGCACCGCGCGATGCAAGTCTCGCTGCCGCACGGCGCCGGTGTCGAGGCTCCGGGCCTGGCCAACCCGATCCGCTTCTCGGGCACGCCGATCGCGTACGAACGCGCCGCGCCCACGCTGGGCGAGCATACCGAGGCGGTGCTGGCCGGGCACCTCGGCCTGCCGCCGGAACGCATCGCCGCACTGCGCGGCAAGGGAGTGATCTGACCGGCCTCGCGGGCCGCCGACTGATTTGCCGACATCCGAAAACAACGGCCCGAAGCAGGCCAACACGGAGGAGACAACCATGCGAAACATCACCCCCGCGGCCGTGGCCGCGGCGATTGCCGCCGCCACGGCTGCCGCGCTGCCGGCGGCGGCCCACGCCCAGGCCCAGCCGCTGTCCCGCGCGCAACCGATCCGCTTCGTCGTGCCTTACCCGCCCGGCGGCGCGGCGGACCAGATCACGCGCCTGGTCGCGCACGACGCCGCGGCGGCGCTCGGCACGACCATCGTCATCGACAACAAGGCCGGCGCCGCCGGCATGATCGCCGCGGAGACCGTGGCACGGGCCGAGCCGGACGGGCGCACCTTCTTCGTCGGCTCCAACGCCCCGCTGGTGATCAACAGCGCGCTCTACAGCAAGATGCCCTACGACCCGGACAAAGACTTCATTCCGGTGGCCGGCCTCGGCAAGGCACCGCTGATGCTGTCGGTGCGGCCTGAGCTGGGCGTCAGGTCGGCCCGGGAGCTGGCGGCGCTCGGCAAGAAGGAGCCGGGCAAGCTGACCATGGGCTCGGCCAGCAGCGGCAATATCACCCACCTGGCCGGCGAATACGCGTCGAGCAGGCTGGGCTTCACGGTGACGCACGTGCCCTTCGCCGGCAGCGCGCCGGCCATCATCAGCCTGATCGGCGGCAATATCGACCTGATCTACGACGCGCTGCCGTCGTCGATGCAGCAGGCCCGCGCCGGCAAGATCCGGGCGCTGGCGATCCTGGACAACAACCGCTTTCCCCTGCTGCCGGACGTACCGACGATGAAGGAACTCGGCATCGCCGGCACCGAGGCCAGCGCATGGTTCGGCGTGGTGGCGCCCGCCCGGACGCGCCCGGCGGTGGTCGCGGAGCTGAACAAGGCCGTCAACGACGCGCTGGCGCGCCCGGACCTGGTGGAAAAACTGCGCGCCATCGGCGCCCAGCCCATGCCCGGCAGCCCCGCGGACTTCGGCCGCTTTATCCAGGACGAGCGTGCCCGCTGGATCCCCGTGGCGAAATCGCTCGGCGTGAAGGCGGAGTAAGCGCCGGCAGGTGCCGGCGGGACAACGCGCGGCACTGCCTGCCGATGCTCTATGATGAGCGCTTCTTTTCCGACCCGCCCCGGTACGTGGCCGCCTCGCGGCGCGGCCGGGCAAAGCCATGACCGCCAACGACAACAAGGCGCCGCCGATGAACGTGAAGACGGCGCTGCGCGTGCTCGAGATCATCGAAACGTTCGCGCGCGAGCGGCGCGCGCTCTCGCTCTCGGAACTGGCCCGCTTGCTGGCGGTGCCGGCGTCGAGCTGCCTGGCGCTGATCCGCACCCTCACCTCGCTGGGCTATCTGTACGAAACCGGCCGCCGCCAGGGTTACTACCCGACCGGGCGCCTGCTGGCCATGGCGCAGCAGATCGCGCGCCACGATCCGGTGCTGGATCGCGTGCACGGCACCATGCACGAGCTGCGCGCCGCCACCGGCGAGACCGTGGTGATCGGCAAGCTGCATGAGGGACGGTGGGTGGTGTACCTGGACGTGCTGGAGTCCCCGCACGCCATCCGCTACATCGCCACGGCCGGCGAGCGGCGCGACCTGCATGCCAACTCGATCGGCAAGGCGCTCTTGTCGGTGATGCCGGAGGACGAGCGCCAGGCGCTGATCCGACAGCTCAGCTTCGAGCGGTTCACGCCGCGCACGGTGGCGGACGCCGCCCAGCTCGAGGCCGAGCTGAAAGCCTCCGCCGAGCAGGGTTGCTTTATCAACCTGGGCGAATCCCTGCCCGATGTGGGGGCGCTCGCCTGGCCGGTGAGGCTGTCGGGGGAATGCTACGGAATCTCGATCGCCGGGCCGGTCTACCGCATCGAACCGGCGCTGACGCGCTTCTCGGCCATGCTGCGCACCGCCTGCTCCACGCTGGAGCGCGACGAGCGCAACCGGTTCTCCAAGTAGCGCGCCCCGCAGCCGGGTGGCCAGCCGTCAGGCCGGCCGCCCGCCTCAGCCGTGGCGCGGCGTCAGGTCTCCCCCGTTCTCGCGCARCAATTCGCGCAGCTCGTTGATGACCGGGAACACCTCGTGGTTCCAGTCCGCTCCCTGCGCATCGTGCGCGGCCTGCTCCATCTCGACGATCTCGCGGTCTTCCTTGAAGATCCGTTCGGTAAACCACACCAGCAGCGGCCACGCCAGGTCCAGCGCGCCGGGGATGCCCGGCTTCTTGATCGACAGCAGGCCGAAGGTGCGGTTGGTGCGCTGCTCGGCATCGAGCGGCACGTAGACGATCCACAGGTCCATCACCAGCGTGCCTTCCGAGGTGCGGATCTGCAGCGTCTGGTACGGATAGCCGGTGCGTACCGTCATCACGTCCTTGTTGTTCTGGCCGCCCTTGCCGCCGCCGAACACCAGCGCCTCGCCCACCGGCTGCTTGCCTTCCTCGCGCGAGAAGGTGTAGTCCACCTCGACCCAGCCGTCGCCGCGCCGGCGGCCCAGCGAGCGGGCGCGCATCTGTCCCATCTGCCGGCGGTGCAGGAACTGGTGGTTCATGTCCATCAGGTTCTCGTGCATGAACGAGTAGTGGCACTTGACCTCGCGGCCGAAGCGGCGGGTCTTGTATGCCTTGTTCGATACCGAGCCCAGCGCGGGCAGCGGGGTTTCGTCGGCCAGCACGGCGCTGCCCGGGAAAACGAAGATCAGGCCTTCGACCTCGCGGCAGGGGTAGGAGCGCACGCCGTTGGGCAGCCGTTCGCGGCCCAGGTAGGGCACGTCGATGCAGCGGCCGGTGCAATCGTAGGTCCAGCCGTGATAGCAGCAGCGAATCGACTCCCCCGCGACCACGCCCTCGTGCAGCGGCACCTGCCGATGCGCGCAGCGGTCCTCCAGCGCGAACACGGCGCCGGATTCGGTGCGTACCAGCACGATCGGCTCGCCCGCGAAGCGCACGCCATGCGCCTTGCCGCGCTTGACTTCGCGCGACCAGGCCAGCGGATACCAGTGATCCGGATGGATGGCGACGCGCCGCAGGTCGCGCAGGGGGGCTTCGGTGGGACTATCGGTGGGACTGTCGTTGGCACTGCTGTTGGCACCGCTGTCAAGCAATGGGACTGCATGCATGGGGGACATTCTCCTCGCGTATTCGGGAATCTCGGTGAGCCGGCTGCATGGGGCGGAGGCGCTCGCAGTACCCAGTCTACCCGAAGGCGCGCGTGCACGATGTAGGCGCGTCTCCGACGCACGGCAAAGCCTTGCCGGCAGCGTGACCGTCAGGCCGCTTGCCCGACCGCCGCGAGATGCCAGTAGCGGATGCCGTCGGGCAAGGCCCCGGCGAGCGTGGCGGGCGGACCGGCGCTGAGCGCCAGCATGGCATCGCCGTGGCGCCAGGTGCAGGCGTTGGCGGCATGGGCGCTTGCGCCGGCGGCCGGCGACACGGCCACGGACTGGCCGAGCATGGTCTGGAACAGGGCGCCGCCCGTACGCTTGAGCCAGGCTTCCTTCAGGGTCCAGAGCCGGAAGAAGGCGTCGAGCCGCGCCGGCTCGTCGCTGGCGGCGAGCAAGGCCGGCATGGCGGCGCGCTCGGCTTCGCTGCTGACCGCCGCGATCAGTGCGTCGAGCCCCTTGCGCGGCTGCACGCGTTCGAGGTCGAGCCCGAGCGGGGCATCGCCGACGGCGCAGGCGACCAGCCCGCCGGCATGGGAAATGGAAAGAAACGCCGCCGCCGGCCCGCTGGCCTGCGGCGGGCCGTCCGGCGCCGCGCCGAGCGTCCAGTCCTGCCAGGCGCCGCCGCAGGCCTGCGCCAGCAGCGCCCGCGCCAGCCAGCGCCCGGCAACGAACTGGGCGGCGCGCTGGCCGGCCCGCAGCGAGCCGAGCCGGCTTGTCTCCTGCGCGCTCATCCACTGGCCGGGCGGCGGCGCCTGCCCGGCCATGGCGGCCACGTCGGCCACCCGTACGTAAACGAGCCCGGGCTGCATGGCGCGCTTCAGCCGCGGCTGGCCAGGCAGGTCACCGGGCCGCGACCCTGGCGTAGATGCCCTTGAGCGCAACGCCGGCCACCACGGCGCCGGCATGGCATTCGTACTCGGTCGGGCTGGCGACTTCCGCCTTCTTGTAGTAGCTCACCACATCGACCACGGCATTGACGCCCAGCGACCTGGCCTTGTCCTGGAAGGCGATTAGCGCGGACAGCGCGGCCCAGCGGCAGGCTTCCTCGTCGCTCTTGCCGAAGCTGTTGGTCTTGCGGTTGGACACGTCGCCCTCCCCGGTTTCCAGGACCTTGGGTTTCGCCTGGCCGGCCAGGAAGAACTTGACCGTGCCATCGAGCTTGTCCCGCGCCTCGGGCATGTCGAGGACTTCCTGGAACGGCAGCATGTACTTGGTGTCGCGCGCCGCGGCGGGCGTGGACAGCAGCATGCCGGCCGCAGCGGTGGCTGCCAGGATCGAGAGAGCGTGTTTCATTGACCTTCCTTTCTTGGTTTTGTTGATAAGGAAAAACGCGGATGGCCCTGGAGCGGCTCGCCCGGGAGCGGCTCCAGGCCGGCTAGTGGCCCCAGCGACGGAACACCAGCGAGGTATTGATGCCGCCGAACGCGAAATTGTTGCTCATGGCGTAGTCGACGTCGAGCCGGCGGCCTTCGCCCATGATGTGGTCGAGCGGCGCGCAGCGCAGGTCAGGCGTGGCCAGGTTGATGGTGGGCGCAAACCAGCCTTCGCGCATCATCTCGATGGTCATCCATGCCTCGAGCGCACCGCAGGCGCCCAGCGTATGGCCCATGTAGCTCTTGAGCGAGCTGACCGGCACCGCGCCGCCCAGCACCGCGTGGGTGGCTTGCGACTCGGCGATGTCGCCCTGGTCGGTGGCCGTGCCGTGCGCGTTGACGTAGCCGATGGCCGAAGCGTCGAGCCCCGCGTCCTCGAGCGCCAGGCGCATGGCCTGCGCCATGGTGCCGGCCTGGGGCTGGGTCACGTGAGCGCCGTCGCTGTTGGTGCCGAAGCCGACGATCTCCGCCAGGATGCGCGCGCCRCGCGCGCGGGCGTGCTCCAGCTCCTCCAGCACCAGCGTGCCGGCGCCCTCGCCCAGCACCAGCCCGTCGCGCTCGCTGTCGAACGGGCGCGGCGTGGTGTGGGGCGCATCGTTGCAGGTGCTGGTGGCGAACAGCGTATCGAACACGGCGGCTTCGGTCGGGTCGAGTTCTTCCGCGCCGCCGGCCAGCATCGCCACCTGGCGCCCGCTGCGGATGGTCTCGTAGGCGTAGCCGATGCCCTGGCTGCCCGAGGTGCAGGCGCTGGACGTGGTGAGGATGCGCCCGGTAATGCCGAAGAACACGCCGATATTGACCGCGGTGGTATGCGGCATCATGCGGATGTAGGTGGTCGCGCTGATATCCTCGGTGCTGCGCTCGTTCATCATGCGGCCAAAATCCGCCACCGCCGACGGCGTGCCGGTGGACGAGCCGTAGGCGATGCCCAGCCTGCCGCTGGTAACCAGCGGATCGCCGGCAAGCCCCGCATCATGCAGCGCCGCCTCGCTGGCCAGCACCGACATCACCGCCACGCGCCCCATCGCGCGCGTGACCTTGCGCGTGTAGTGCGCCGGCAGCGCGAACGGCGGCACGGGTGCCGCGAGCTGCGTGTTCAGGCCCTTGAAGTCCTGCCAGCCGTGCATCTGCACGACGGCGTTGCGGCCGCTGGCCAGCCGCTCGCGCACGGTCGGCCAGTCATTGCCCAGCGAGCAAACGGCGCCGGTGCCGGTAACGACAACTCGCTTCATCCGAACATCCCTCCGTTGACCGAGATCACCTGCCGCGTGATATAGCCGGCATCGGCGGACATCAGGAACGCCACCGTGGCGGCCACCTCGTCCGGCGTGCCCATGCGACGTGCCGGGATCATGCGCAAGGCTTCCTCCAGCACGTGTTCTTCCACCATCTCGGTGTCGATCAGCCCGGGTGCGACGCAGTTGACGGTGATGTTGCGCTTGGCCAGTTCGATGGCCAGCGCCTTGGTGGCGCCGATGATGCCGGCCTTGGCCGCGCTGTAGTTSGYCTGGCCRCGATTGCCCACCAGCCCGGASACCGACGACAGCGTGACGATGCGSCCCGGCTKGCGCCGCTGCACCATSGGCATCACCACGGGGTTGAGCACGTTGTAGAAGGCATCCAGGTTGGTATGGATGACTTCGTCCCATTCCTCGCCGGTCATGGCCGGGAAGGCAGCGTCGCGCGCGATGCCAGCGTTGCACACCACGCCGTAATAGCAGCCGTGCGCCTCGATATCGGCCAGCAGCGCGGCCGCGGCCTGCTCGCGCTGGCTCACGTCGAAGCACAGCACGCGCGCGCTGCGGCCCAGCGCGCGCACGGCGTCGGCCACCGATTCGGCCTCCTCGCGCCGCGAACGGCAATGCACCACCACATCGCAGCCGTCGCGCGCCAGGCGCAGCGCGATGGCGCGGCCGATGCCGCGCGATGATCCTGTGACGAGCACGGTCCGGTTCGTCATGGTTGTTGTCCTTGCAAGAAAGCCTGCGCGTCGGCAGGCTGGAAAACGGAAACATTGGCGCGCGCCACTTCGCGCCCGTCGAGCGACAGGGCGCAGGCGAACATGCCGAGCCCGTTGTCGCCGGTGAGCTCGGCGCGGGCCCGCACGGTCAGCACGCTGCCGACCGGAAACGCCGCCAGGTCGCACTCGTAGCGGCGCGAGCCGAGCAGGAAGCCGATGCCGGGCTTGCGGCCCGCGCGCAGGTCGCGCACGCCGGCCCAGGCGGCGATGGTCTGCGCCATGTATTCGATGCCGACCCAGCCGGGCATGCCGGACTCGTCGACGAACAGCTGCGTGGCGCGCACCGTGGTGCGCGCCACCGCCTGCTCGTCGTCGGCGCCGAGCAGTTCGTCCAGCAGGCGCATGGCGCCGGCATGCGGCACCACCTCGCCGATCGCCGGCAAGGTGGCCGGGCCGGCCATGTTCGGGGTCACGCTCATGGTCAGCCGGCCCCCAGGATCACGGCGCTGTTGCTGCCGCCGAACGCGAAGGAATTGCTCATCACGTAGCGCGGCGCATGGCCCAGCGTCTCGCCGGGCGCCACCACGTGCAGGGGCGGCAGCGCCGGGTCCGGCACGCCGTCCCACCAGTGCGCGGGCAGGCGGCCTTGCGCGTTGCCGGACAACGTCAGCCACATCAGCGCTGCCTCGATCGCGCCGGCGGCGCCCAGCGCATGGCCGGTCATCGGCTTGGTCGAGCTCAGCGGCACGCCGTCGCCAAACAATGCGGCGCAGGCCAGCGCCTCCATGGCATCGTTCTGCGGCGTGGCGGTGCCGTGCAGGTTAAGGTAGTCGATGGCTGCGGGTGCCAGGCCGGCACGCGCCAGGGCCTGCCGCATGGCGGCCTGCGCGCCGGCGCCGCTGGGATCGGGCGCCGACATGTGATGCGCGTCCGAGGTCTCGCCCCAGCCTGCCAGGCGCACCTCGCCGGGCTCGGCCGAGAGCAGGAAGACGGCGGCACCCTCGCCCAGGTTGATGCCGGCGCGGTTGGCCGAGAGCGGGTTGCAGCGCGCGGCCGAGACCGAGTCCAGCGCGCTGAAGCCGGCGACGGTGAAGGGGCACAAGGTATCGGCGCCGCCCGCGATCACCACGTCGGCGATGCCGCTGCGCAGCAGCCGGGCGCCCGCGGCCAGCGCCTTGGCGCTCGACGAGCAGGCCGTGGACAGCGTATACGCCACGCCGGTCACGCCGAGCGCGCCGGCCAGGAACTGCGCGGGCGAGCCCAGCTCCTGCTGACCGTAGTGGAAGCCTTCTGGCCAATTGCCGCTGGCACGGCGCCCGGTCACCGCCTCGCCGCCTTCGGCGATGCCCGAGGTGCTGGTGCCCATCACGACCGCCACGCGCGCCGGGCCCACCCGGGCAATGGCCGCCTGCACCTGCGCCAGGCACTGCAGTGCGGCGTGGTACAGCATGGCGTTGTTGCGCGTGCGATGCACCAGCGGCGTCGTGTCCGGCACCGCCAGCGCCGCGCCGACGGTGCCGAGGTGCAGCGGCCGGCCTGCGCTGTAGCGCTGCGTGACCTCGCCGCCCGGCGGGCCGTCGGTGCGCCAAAGCGCCGCGCGCACGGCATCGGCGCCGTCGCCCAGGGCACAGGTCACGCCCAGCGCATTGATGAAGATATGGTTCATTTCGGCCCTCCTTGCGTGGCCGCCGGCAGCGTGCGGATGGTCAGCCGGTAGCCGTCGCGGTACTGCTCGAACTCGATGGTCTGCGGGTCCGGGTAGCGAATCTCGGCCACTACCTCGCCACCGGCGCGCAGCACGCGGCGCCCGGCCTCGGCATCGAGCCGCCAGCCGGGCGGCAAGGCCGCGGCAATGGCTTGCACCGGCCACAGCGACAACTGCATTTCACTCAGGATACGCTCCGGCACCAACTCGGCCGGCGCCCACGGCGAACGCACCACGCGCAGGTCCTGTCCGTCCCAGTCCAGGCGCGCCAGTACCTGCCCGCCGGCCAGCGCGGCCAGCCGCGTATGAGCCGCATTGGCTTCGAGCAGCGCCTGGATCTCGCGGCGCTCCTCGCCACGCGGCGTGCGGTACACCACCGTGATCTGCTGCTGCAGCATCAGCTCGCGGCCAAGCGAAGCCGGCGGCAGGCGCAGCAGCGGCACCGCCTCGCGGCTGGCCGCCGGCGCGCCAGCCTCGGGGGTGCCGGGCGCGGGCGTGCCGGGCGCCGCGCAGCCGGCCAGCAGCAGCGCTATCGCGGCAACGGCCAGCAGCGCGGCCGGCGCCGCGTCGAAGCGGGAAGCGATCAGACGCAAAGCTGCTCCAGCACGGCCAGGCGCCGGCGCGATTCGGTGACGAAGGGGTTGCCGCGGTCCCATGCGTAACCGGCCAGGATGGCCGAGATCATGCGGCGGATTTCCGGCGTGGCGTCAGGATGGAAAATCAGCTTCTGGAAGCGTCCTTCGTACCACGCCTCGACAAAGGTGCGGAAGCAATCCACGCCTTCCTTGAGCGGCTGCCCGTACTCCGCCTGCCAGTCCACGGTCTCGCCGGCGAACTGCCGCGCCAGGCAGGCCGTGGCGAGGCTGGCCGACTTGAAGGCGATGGTCACGCCCGAGGAGAACACCGGGTCGAGAAACTCGCCGGCATTGCCGAGCAGCGCATAGCCCTTGCCCCACAGCGACTTCACATTGGCCGAATAGCCGGCGATCTGCCGGGCCGGCGTATCCCACCTGGCATTGGCCAGCAGCCTGGCCAGGCCCGGCTCTTCGCCGACCAGCGCCTTGAGGCGCTCGGTCTCGGTGCCGGTGTACTGGTCGAGGAAGCGCTTCTCCGCCACCACCCCCTGCGAGCAGCGCCCATCGGAAAACGGGATGGTCCAGTACCAGACATCCACGTGCTCGGGATGCACGCTCACGCGGATCTTGTTGCGGTCGAAGGTGCCGGGCGGAATGCGGTCTTCCACGTGGGTGAAGATGGCGCTGCGCACAGGGAAGTTGGACGGCGACTCCAGGTCCAGCAGGCGCGGCAGCACGCGGCCGAAGCCGGAGGCATCCAGCAGGAAGCGCGCCTGCACGCGGTAGACGCTGCCCTCGGCGTCGCGGACGGTGACGCTGGGCTGCTCGCCCTCCACGTCGACGGCGGTAACCTGGTGCGAGAAGCGGACTTCGGCGCCCTGCTTCTGCGCCTCGCCGATCAGCACGTGGTCGAAGCGCGCGCGCTGGACCTGGTAGGTGGTGCCCCAGCCGGYGGAGAACTTGTCGCGGAAATCGAAATCGGTATAGCGGTCGCCGCGCGCGAAGGCGGCGCCGTTCTTGTACTGGAAGCCGGCTTCGACCACGGCCTGCAGCATGCCCGCTTCCTCGATGTACGCCATGCTYTGCGGCAGCAGGCTYTCMCCGATCGARAAGCGCGGGAAGGTTTCCTTCTCSAKCACCAGCACSYSGATGCCGCGCTTGCGCAAGAGCCCTGCCGCCACGGAGCCTGCCGGACCCGCGCCGATGATAAGGACGTCCACCTGTTCGGTATTCATTTCGTAACCCTGTTCCTGTCGTTCGATCTGTCGATCTTGTTGGTCTTGTTTGTTGTTATCGGCTCTGGTGCCGCATTGCTTCAGCCCCCTGCGCCTGCGGCCGGAACCACGGCGACAGCAGCCACACCGCGCCGACCCCCGACAGCATGGTCATGCCGAAGGCGTGCAGCGCGGGCGTGGACGACAGTGCGAGCAGGCCGAACGCCAGCAGCGTGCTGGCCGCGCCCAGCACGATCGCCGTCCACGACTCGCCGTCGCCGGGATGCTCGAGCAGGAAGATGCCGTAGTCCACCCCCACGCCGAGCAGCAGCGCCAGCGCCAGCACCGAGAACAATTGCAGCGGCACCTGCAGCCAGCCCAGCAGGGCCACGCTGAACAGCGCCGCCAACAGGGTCGGCACCAGCGCGCGCCAGGCGCCGCGGCCATAGCGCCACATCAGCAGCAGCGCCACGCCGGCCGCGCCGGCGGCCAGCAGCCAGGTCATCAGCACGCGGTAGTGCCTGAGCAGCGAGGACAGGTCCGCCACGCGGTCGACCCATTCCACGCCCGGCACCTTGGCCGCCGCCGCTTCGATCAGCGCGATGGTGGCGGGCTTGTCCAGCCCGCGCAGCAGCATGACGCTGGCATAGCCGTCGCCCTCGCGGTCCAGCCACAGGTGGCGCAGCGTGTCCGAGACCGGACTGGCCAGCCACGCCGGCAAGGTCAGCACCTGGCCGGCCGCCGCCGCGTTGGGCGCACCCACCGCGCCCCCGACCGCGCGCGCCACGCGCTCGCGCACGGCGCTTTCCAGGCCGCCGCTCAGGGCCGCGTCGGCACGCTGGCGCGCTGCCGACGGCACCCAGTCGGAGATCGCCACGAAGCCGGCAAGGTCGCCATGCGCGACCACGCCCGCCAGGGCTTGCTTGACCGCCTCCTCGCGCGCCAGCACTTCGTCGGGCGTGCCGCCGCGCACCAGCAGGAACTGCGCCGGGCTGGGCGTGCCCAGCAGGCGCCCGGCGCTACGCTGGGCCTCGATCAGCGCCGGCGGCGAGCTTTGCAACTGCCGCACGTCGTCCGCCACATGGACCTGCCACAAACCCGGCACCACGAACAAGGCCAGCAGGCCGAGCAGCAGCAAGGATGCGCGGTCCGCGCCCACGCGCGGCCAGCGCGCCAGGCTGGCGGTCAGCCAGGCCGACAGGCGCGTCTCGCGCAGCTGGCCGCGGTCGAGCAGGGGAAACCAGAACACCACGGTCAGGAAGGCCGCCACCAGGCCCACGGCCGAGAACAGCGCCATCTGCCGCAGCCCGGGGAACGGCGCGATGCCGAGCGCCAGGTAGGCCACCGCACTGGTCGACAGCGCCAGCGCCATGCCCGGCAGCAGCCGGCGCATCACCTGCGGCGGCGTGGCCCCGGGACTGGCCTGGCGCGAGACGAAATAGTGGATGCCGTAGTCTTCCGCCACGCCCACCAGGCTGGCGCCGAACACCAGGGTGATCAGGTGCACGCGGTCGAACACCAGCGCCGTGGCCGAGACCGCCGCCGCGGTGCCGACCAGCAACGACAGGCCCACCAGGATGATCGGGCGCAGCGAGCGGAAGGCCAGCCACACCAGCAGCAACACCGCCGCCAGCGAGCCCCAGCCGATCACGTTCATTTCCAGGCTGGCCTGCGCGGCGGCGGCCTCGGCGTGCAGCGGAATTCCCGCCGCCACCACCTGCACGCCGCCGCCCTGCTCCGCGGCGCGCGTGGCGAGCTTGAGCAGGTCGGAGTAGTCGGTATCGCCGCTTACCGAGAACGCCGGCTTGCTGATGCGGTAGGTCAGCAGCACCCACTCCTTGCCCTCGGCGCTGAGCGCGGCCAGGCCATCGCGCTCGTGCACGCGCGTCATGGCCGCGCGCGACAGCCACCAGTCCTGCCACAGGCCGAGCGGGTCGGCTGCCCAGTCGGTCAGGCGCGGGCCGGTGGATAGCTGGTAGAGGCGGGTCAGCGCCTGCCGGGCCAGGGTATCCGCGTCGGCCTGGCCCAGCATGGCGCGCTGGCTGTCGGTCAGCAGGCGGTCGCGGTACGGCCGGTAGAAGGCCAGCGCCGCGTCCAGGTCGAAGCTGGCGATGCGGTCCACCGGCTGCAGCAGCCCCGCCTGCGGCCGGGTTGCCGCGCTGAAGCGCTGCGCCGCGGCGCGCGCGCGCGTCCAGTCCGGGGCGCCGACCAGCACCACGATCTCGCGCGATACACCGTCGGCCAGGCGGCGCAGCACGCGGTCGGCGGTGGCGGTACGCTGGCTGGTCGGCAGCAAGGCCATCACATCGGTATCGAGCCGCGAGGCGCGCCAGAACTGCAACTGGTGCGCCGCCAGGGCGATCACCAGCAACAGCCACGCCACGGCCAGCACCCGCTCCAGGGTACTGAGGCCGTGCAAGGACTTGCCGGTGGCCAGGCCCGCGTTACTCAAAGCGCTGCTCCTCGTCGGCGGCCAGGCGCGTGGCCGCGCTCGGGTCGATCAGCTTCACGTGCGTGCTGTCGCCGCCGGCTTCTTCCAGGCGCACATCGCGCACGAAGCGGTCGCCGGCCAGCTCGATACGCGCGAACACGCGGTGCATGGCGGCATCCTTCGGCGTCAGCGTCAGGGTCCATCCGCTCTTGCCGACCAGCTTGCCGGCCACCTCGAAACGCGCCGACAAGGCACGCAGGTCGCCGCGCAGCACCGCGATCACCGACTCGCCCACTACCCGCATGGCGGGCTGGGCATCGGCCTGCATCTGCTGCTGCACGCGCCCGTCGGCACCGCGCATCACCAGCCGCTCAGGTGTCACCAGCAGGCTCGAGGCGAACGGCTCGCGCGTGCTCCACACCACGCCGCGCTCGCGCGCCAGCACGAAGTCGCCGCGCGAAACCAGCGGATTGGCAAAGCCGGACAGGCGGCGCGTCTGCTCGAAACGGCCGTGGATCACCGGCGCATCGGACAAGCGCCCCGCCACCGAGGCCAGCAGGTCGGGCGCCGCCGCGCCGGCCAGGCGCGGGACGGCCAGCACGGCGCCGCACAGGGCCAGCAAGACGCCGCGGCGCTTCATTGCCCGTCCTCCGCGCGCGCCACGCCTTCGCCGGCCGCCACGCCGAGCCGCTCCCACAACACCGGCGGGCACACGTAGCACATCTCGCCATTGCGCATGTCCACCGCCACCTGGATGGTGTAGCCCTTGGTCAGGCGCCGGCCGGTGGCCGCGTCGCGCACCAGGTATTCGATCTTCAGGCGGTTCTCCCACTCGACGATGGCCGCGCGGATGACGAAGGGCTGGCCGTAGGTCAGCGGGCCGACATACTTCACCCGCATGTCCACCACCGGCCAGGCATAGCCCGAGTCGCGCATGGCCGGATAGTCGTAGTGATAGCGTTCGAGCAGCGCGCAGCGCGCCTGCTCGAAATAGCGCACGTAGTTGCCGTGCCACACCACATTCATCGGGTCGAGGTCGTGGAAGGCGGGACTGAGCGTGATCTCGTGGCTGAAGTCTTGAGACATAGGAGTTGCCGTGTGCGGTGTGCGGGGAGCCGGCCGTCAGTCGCCGCGCGGCGCCGGCGCGCCGTGCGGTGTGGCATGTGGCGCGCCGGCGCGCGCGGCTTCGGGCACGCCGCCGCCCTGCCCCCAGAAATCGTAGAAGTTGAACCAGTCGTAGGGCGACTCCGCCAGCAGTTGCGACAGCCATTGCGCGTAGTCCGTGGCATGCCCCGTGAGGATGGCGTCGCGGCGCGCGCGCGGCAGGCGCACCTCGCGCGCCAGCTCGGTGAAGCGCAGCAGGTGGCCATTGCCCGAGCGCACGCAGCCCATGGCGAACAAGGGGCATTCCAGCAGCGCGGCCAGCACGTAGGGGCCGACCGGGAAGCGCGCCGGCGCGCCGAAGAACGGCACCGTCACCGTGCGCCCGCCGTGCACCGGGACGCGGTCGCCGGCGATCGCCACGAACTCGCCCGCGCGGACCTTCTCGGCCAGCATCAGCGCGGTGGCCGGCGAGATGTCGTCGACCTGGAACAGTTGCAGGCCGGAGCGCGGATCCAGGCGCGAGAGAATGCGGTTGAACTGGGCGGCGTGCGCGGTATGCACCAGCACCGTCAGGCGCAGGCCCTGGCGCCGGTTGGCCAGCACGCGGCACAGCTCCAGGCAGCCCATGTGCGCGGTCACGATGATGCCACCCTGGCCGCTGGCAATCTGCTGCTGCATCACTTGTTCGCCCTCGCGTCGCACGTTGCCGTAGCGATAGCCGCCGCCGATGGCGAGCAGCTTGTCGAGCAGCGTGTCGGCGAACGAAAAGAGATGGCGCAAGGTATGGCGCAGGCCCGGCGCGGCGCCCGCGGGCACGGCCGTGCCGGTGGCGGCCTGGACGCGCCGCAGGTAGTCGAGCGACGAATGGCGCGCCAGCGGCCTGGCCAGCCAGTAGTAGGTGACCACGGGATACAGCACGGCGCGGAACAGCGTGCGGCCGCACAGCCGGTAGAGCCAGTACAGGCACCACACGCCCCACACGCAGGTGGATTCGCGGATCTGGCTCCAGTGCCGCGCCATGCGGCCCGGCTGGCTGGCTTGCCGCTGGTCGTGTCGCTGGTCGTGTCGCTGCGCGTTCATGCCGGTCGCACCTTGCGCCACAGCAGCAGCGGCAGCCGCCTGAGCATGCCGAAGAACAGCCGGGTATGCATGGCCGAGATCAGCACGTTGTCACGCCAGACCTGGAAATGCGAGACGCCATCCGACGGATAGGTGACCCGCGTGGGCACGTTGACGATGGGCACGTTGCGCCAGGCCAGGTGGACCAGCACTTCGGTATCGAACTCCATGCGCCGCCCCAGCCGCACGTCATGCACCAGCGCAAGCACCGGGCCGAGCGGATAGACCCGCAGGCCGCACATCGAATCGCGGATGGCGAGCGACAGCGTGTTGATCCAGACCCAGACATGGGTCAGGTAGCGCGCCAGCAGCCGCACGCGCGGCACCGACTCGTCGTAGACCGGATAGCCGCACACCATGGCATCCGGGCGCGCCTGCGCCAGCGCCACGAACTGCGGGATGCACGCGGCGTCGTGCTGGCCGTCGGCATCGATCTGCAGGGCGTGGGTAAAGCCCATGCGCGCGGCCTCTTCGAAGCCGGCCATGATGGCGCCGCCCTTGCCCTGGTTCTTCGGCAGGCGGATCAGGTGCACGCGCTGCGCGTGCGCGGCGGCGATCTCGCGCAGCACGCGCTCGCATGCCGGGCTGCTGCCGTCGTCCACCAGCAGGCAGGGCAGCGGATGCCGCAGGATGGCCTGCACCATGGCGCCGATGGCGTGTTCGTGGTCATAGACCGGCACCAGCACCACCGGCTTAAACATGCGCGTCTCCGAAAACGATGCGACCGCTGGCATGCGGCCCCTGTGCCGAACTGAGGCGGAACGCTAGCGCGTTGCGCTCGGGCTGCCATGTCAGCGCCAGTTGCACGGTCGTGCCCGGCATGATCACGGCCTGGAACTTGAGCGTCTCCAGCCGGCGGAACTGCGCGCGCGGCGGCACCGGCAGGCGCGCCGGCGCCAGCGCCATGACCCAGTCGACCTGCGCCACGCCGGGCACGATCGGACTGCCGGGGAAATGGCCGTCGAACACGGCCAGGTCTTCGCTGATGTCCAGTTCGGCGCTGGCCGACATGGCATCCCCGCCCGCCTGCCAGCGCACCGCCGGCAACACGCGGCGGAACATATCGCGCAGCATGGCTTCGGTGGTCTTGCCCTGGGCATTGCACGGCAAGGCATCGGCGAAACTCCAGCGGCGCGGCAGCGCCAGCGCGTCCACCGCGCTCGCCAGGACGGCGCGCAGCGCGGCCAGCAAGGCTGCCCTGCCCTGGCCGGCCAGCAGGGCGGCGCCGCCATCGCTCGGCACCACCGCGGCACCGAGGCGCATGCCGATATCCAGTTCGAGCAGCACCACGCGCGCTTCGCGCACCAGCGGCGATTGCTGCAGGACTTGCTCGACCTGCGTCAGCGAGATGCGCTTTTCCTCGATCTTGACGATGCGGTCGGCGCGGCCCGCCAGCGCAAAGCCGCCGTCGCCGGCGGGCTGCACCTGGTCGGCGCACAGGTACCAGCCGTCGTCCGGCAGATGGGCCGAGCGGACCGCGAGGAAGCCGTCCTGCAAACGCCACTGCACGCCCGGCAGCGGGGTCCAGCGCTCGTCATGGCGCGCGCGCTGGCGCCAGGCGATGCCGCCGGTCTCCGAGCTGCCGAAGACTTCGACCGGGGCCAGGCCGAAATGGCGCAGCGCGTCGGCCGCGGCCTCCGGCGGCAACGGCCCGCCGGACGAGAACACGGCATGCAGCGAGGCGCGCGCCGGCGCCCAGTCGAGTGCCGGCGGCATGCGCCGCAGGTGCGCGGGGCTGGTCACCAGCACCGCAGGCGTGCCATCGCAGGCGCGCACGATTTCCTCGTGGAAGGCGAGCCGGTCGGCGGGCATGGGCCGCGCCGCGGCAAGCGGCCACAGCACGCAGAACAGCAGGCCATAGATATGCTGGTGCGAGACCGTGGCCAGCACCCGTGCCTGCGCCGGCACGCCGGCGCCGAACGCGGCCTGCAGCGCCTGCACCTCCGCCTCCAGCTGCGACAGTTGCTTGACGATGGCCCCGGGCGCGCCGGTGGAGCCGGAGGTAAACAGGGTTACCTGTGTCGAGCGCGGGTCCAGCGGCGGCCAGCCGGGAGCAGCCGCGCCATGCGCATCCCGCGCCTGCGGCCGCACCCCGCCTGGCAGGTCGCCGGCGCGCGCATCGGCGCGCCCGGCCAGCGCAGCCAGCGTCTCGGCACGCGTATCGCCAGGCAGCACCACGTGCTTGCCGGCGTGCCATGCGCCGAACAAGGCGGCGGCGAACTCGGCAGTGGATTCGAGATAGAGCGCCACCGTGGTGCCCGGCACCGCCGCGAAGGCCTGCCGCCAGGCCGTCGCGCGCCGCACGAAGGCCGGCGCATCCAGGTTGCCGGCCGTGCCGTGCGCCACCGCATGCGTGCGCGCCGCCAGTGCGGCCATCGCGCCGCTTACGCCGAGCCACTCAGCCATGCCTGCCTCCGGCCATCACGCGCTGGCGCACCAGCCATTCGCCGGCAAACATGGCACCCATCAGGCCATAGGCGATGCCGCCGTTGTAGAGTGCCCAGACCCGGTCGCTGGCCAGCACCGCGGTCAGCGCGGCCACCGTGCCGTTGGCGATGAAGAACACGCACCAGGCCTGCGTTACGCGGCGCGTGTAGGCCACGCCCGCGGGCGGCAAATCCGGCTCGCGCAGCCGCGCCAGCCGCTCGACCAGGCTGGGCGGGTGGCGCAGGCTCCAGCCGAACACGGCCAGCATGGCGCCATTGACCAGCACCGGGTAGAGCTTGAGCGGCATGGCGTGGTTGGAAGCCGCCACCACTGCCGCCAGCGCGGCGGCCAGCACCGCCAGCAGGCGCCAGCCGGCCTGGCGGCTGGTCAGCACGCGCAGCAGCGCCAGCGCCACCAGCGCCAGCGCCATCACGCGCGGCGACCAGTGCTGCAGGCCGAAGTAGATCGTCACCGGATAGCACAGCGTGAGCACGCCGAGCAGCAGTTTGCGCAGGCGCATGCGGATCAGGCCGTGGCGGGCGAATCGACCAGCAGGGCCAGTGCCTGCACCACGTCCTGCACGGTGCGCACCGCCTTGAACTGCTCGGGCTTGATCGGCTTGTTGAGCATGGGCTTGAGCTTGACCAGCAGATCGACCGCGTCGATGCTGTCGATGTCCAGGTCTTCGTACAGGCGCGCTTCCGGGCGGATGCGCCCGCGCTCGATCTCGAAGGTTTCCTCGAGCACGGTGGCCACCCGCGCAAAGATTTCGTCATGAGTCATGATGGGCTCCCTTGGTAGTCGGTGGTGCTTGCCGCGCTGGCCGCGGCTGGCGGTATGGTGATCCGCAGGCTCAGGCCGAAGCCTGGCCGGCGCGCTGCGAGGCCACGAAGGCGGCCAGTGCGGTGACGCTGGCGAAACGCGCGCGCATCTCGTCCTTGTCCCCGTTCATGGTCACGCCATAGCGCTTTTGCAGCGCCAGGCCGAGCTCGAGCGCGTCGATCGAATCCAGGCCCAGGCCTTCGATGAACAGCGGCGCGCCGTCGTCGATATCGGCCGGGCCGATGTCTTCGAGCGACAGCGATGAAATGATCAGTTCCTTGATTTCGTGTTCAAGCGCCTTCACGGCGGACCTCCCTGGAAAAAAACTCGGATAGCGATTGGGTCAGATGCCTGACGGCCAGCGCGTCGTCCAGTCCGGACGGCACCCACTGGGCGACGCTGACGTCTTCTCGCACGTCGATGATGTAACGGGGCCTGCGCGCCGGCACGCGATACCACTTTTCACCCTTGGTCAGGGTGGGCGGCTCGCAGCGGATCACCACCGGCGTGAGCGCGAAGCCGCCGCGCACGGCGATATTGGCCGCGCCGCGCTGCAGCCGCAGCGGACCTTGCAATGCGGTGCGCGTGCCCTCGGGAAAGATGACGAGGTTGTTGCCCGCGTTCAGCGAGGCAATGCAGTCGTCCACCATGCCGGCACCGGAATCGTTGCAGACGTAGCCGGTGGCGCGCACCGGCCCGCGCGTAAACGGGTTGCGGGCCAGCCCCGCCTTGACCACGCAGTCGGCCTGGCGCGTCAGCGCGATCAGGAACACCACGTCGATCAGCGAGGGATGGTTGGCCACGATCAGCAGGCCGCTGCGTTGCAGCCGCTCGGGGTGCCGCACCTCGTAGCGGATCACGCCGACGGTGCGCATGAGCAGCAGGAACAGCCGGAAGGCATGGTGGATGATGTTCTTGCACACCCGCTGGCGGCGTGCCGAGGACCACAGCAGCACCGTCATCAGCGGGAATACCGCCACGCGCAGCAGCAAGCCGCCCACGCCGAAGCTGGAGAAGCACAGTCCCGTGGCGCACACGCGCCAGGCACGGTCCAGGCGCTCAACCATGGCGCTGCCACCTCCATGCGCCGCGCTCGCCGCGGTGGCGCAGTTCGGCATCGCCCGCCAGCATGAAGCGCAAGACGTCCAGCCCATGGGGCAGCAAGGCGCCTGGCGTGGCCGGGGCGTCGGCGGCGCTGGTCGCCTCGAGGCTGAACCGGACCTCGCCGGGCTGCGGCCTGGACACGCGCCAGGCCCAGCCGAACAGGCACTCGGGTTCGTCGGCAAAGACCGCGTAGGCGGTGGGCAGCGGCGCCTCGTAGTGCACCAGCAGGACTTCGGCGGCGCCATCGGCCAGCAGGCCGCAGGCTTCCGCCACCGCCGCTTCGACGGTGTCGCGGCCGGCGGCCAGCGCTTGCAGGTTAGCGGGATCGCCGCGGTCGATCGAATACAGTGCCCCGATGGCGTTATGCACGGACAGGCCGAACGCCGTGGGCGACAGGGCCTCGCCGTCGGCGAGGTCGCCGAGCATCTGCAGCGGGCGCAGCGTATCGCCATGGCGCGACGCGAAGATGACGGGAATGCCCTCCACGCCCGGCTGGCAGGCGTAGGCGGGATGGAGAGCGGCCCGGCCTAGCGCGCTGGCGCGCCGGCGCAACATCGGGGCCATGGCGCTCAATGCGGGCAGTTCGTCACCGGCCGGCAGCCAGGGCGCACGGCTCCAGTCAAGCCAGGCTTGCTGCGTGTCTAGTTGTGCTGCACATGCCGCCCATGCGCGAATACCGAATTCCATTGCCATGCCGTTCGCGTTGGGTGGAAGAAATGGCAGCGGCGCTGCCGGCCCGCCGGCGAGCGCTGCGCGCCCAGGTGGCGGGCAGCGCTCTCGCGAGACCTCGCGAAGCGCGCCGGCCAGGCATCGAACAACACTCTGATGACGCAACGTTATCAGGAGATATCAACCGCTCACCGCCTGTTTGCCTCTGTTGACTGCTAATTGCCGCCTGTTTTTCCAGGGCGCCGCCCACATGCCATGGGCCGCAACCTGCATTTCCGAAATAACGGCAAAAAGCGCGCAAAACTAACCTCGGGGCGTGATCAGGACCGCGGAAACCCCTGGTGTGGCGCAAGAAATATATTCAGCAAATAGGACGAATCTGACCTGCGCATTTTGTCAGGGCCGAATTCTCGCACAAAGGGACATCGGAAGGCGATGCGAGATCGTTAAGAAGGTTCGCAAATGTAACGACCGGGGCGCGGCTGCGCGATGGCACCGCTGGGGGCCGCGCCGGGGGCCGTGCTGGGGGCCGTGCTGGGGGCCGTGCTGGGAGCCGCGCCGGGGGCCGGGCAGGCCGGAAGGGCCGCCGGAGGCCGCCTGGCAGCGGATCGGCGGTGAGGAGGGTGCGCGCCGGGCGCGGTCGCGAGCGGCGCACCGGGAGCCTGCAGACGGCTCCCGGCGGGTGCGGCGCGGGAGTCTCAGCGCGCCGCCAGGATCTTCCCGCTGACCTCGCCGAAGCCGACGCGATAGCCGTCGCCCTGGCACCAGCCGGTCATGATCACCTCGTCGCCGTCTTCGAGGAAGCCGCGCTTGGCGCCGTCGGCCAGCGTGAGCGGCTCGGCGCCGTTGCGGGTGGATTCCAGCAGGCTCCCGTAGGAGTCCGGCGTGGTGCCGCTGATGGTGCCGGAACCCATCAGGTCGCCCACGCGCACGTTGCAGCCGGAGACGGTGTGGTGGGCGAGCTGCTGCACCATGGTCCAGTACATGGCCTTGAAGTTGGTGTGGCAGACCGTGGTGGCATGCGCGGAGCCTTCCGGGCGCAAGGCGACTTCGAGCGCGATATCGTAGGCGTTGCCCTGCTGCTGCAGCAGGTATGGCAAGGGCTCGGGCGACTGCGCGGGATTGTCCCGGCGGAACGGCTCCAGYGCGTCCATGGTCACCACCCACGGAGAAATCGAGGTACCGAAGCCCTTGCTGTTGAACGGCCCCAGCGGCACGTATTCCCACTGCTGGATGTCGCGCGCGCTCCAGTCGTTGAGGATCACCATGCCGAAGATATGCGACGGCGCGTCCGCGGTGCTCACGGCTTCGCCCAGCGCCGACGGCTTGCCGACGATAAACGCCATTTCCAGCTCATAGTCGAGCTTGCGACAGGCGGTGAAGATCGGGCGCGGCTGGTCGGGCGGCTTGATCTGGCCCTTGGGGCGGTGCAGCGGCGTGCCGCTCACCACCACCGAGCTGGCGCGGCCGTTATAGCCGATGGGAATTTCCAGCCAGTTGGGCAGCAAGGCGTTGTCCGGGTCGCGGAACATGCGGCCGACATTGGTAGCGTGCTCGCGCGAGGAATAGAAATCCGTATAGCCGGGAATGTCCACCGGCAGGTGCAGGGTGGCCCAGGCCATCGGCACCAGCGCCTGTTCGTGCAGGGCCGATTTGCCGCGCAGGGTGTCGTCGTCGGTCGACAGCAGGCTGGCCAGGCGCTGGCGGGTCTCGGTCCAGGCCGGCTTGCCGAGTGCGATGAACGCGTTGAGCGTGGCGCCGCCGAACACGCCCTTGACGGCGGGCGGCAGCAGGCCTGCTGCATCCAGCACGGCAAGGTCGACGACGAAATCGCCGATCGCAACGCCCACGCGCGGGCCCTGCCCGTTCGTGGAAAAGATGCCGTACGGCAGGTTCTGCAGCGGGAAATGCGTTACGCCATCGTTGGCGGATTCGATCCAACTTTGCTGGACGGTGGTCATCGGGGGCTCCAAAAGGGAATGTCTATGCCTTGGGGCGCCGGCAGCCTGGCTGCGCCGGCGCCCCGGGATGTGCGGATGGCGCGACGGGCAGGCCAGGGCCTAGCGCCGCGTCGGATCGAAATGCTTCTTCAGCCCTTGCCAGCAGGTGTAGTAATCGTGCTGGAGCTGCGCGGACTCGGCCGCGTACGGCGTGGGCCGGATCACCGCCGGGGTCTCGAACATAAAGGCCATGGTATCGCTGATACGGTGCGGCTGCGACGTATCCGCGGCGGTGGCCTTGGCGAAGGTCTCGGCATCCGGGCCGTGGCCGCTCATGCAGTTGTGCAGGCTGGCGCCGCCCGGCGAGAAACCGTCGGCCTTGGCGTCGTACACGCCCTCGATCAGGCCCATGAACTCGCTGGCAATGTTGCGGTGGAACCAGGGCGGGCGGAAGGTATTCTCCATGGTCAGCCAGCGCGGGCCGAAGATGACGAAGTCGATGGTGTCCACGCCCGGGGTGTCGGACGGACTTTGGAGCACCAGGAAGATCGACGGGTCCGGGTGGTCGAAGCTGATCGAGCCGATGGTGTTGAAACGGCGCAGGTCGTATTTGTACGGCGCATAGTTGCCGTGCCAGGCGACCACGTCGAGCGGCGAGTGCCCGATCGGGGCGTGCCACAGGTTGCCCTGGAACTTGGCCACGAGCTCGAAATCGCCTTCGCGGTCTTCGTACCAGGCATGCGGCGTGAGGAAGTCGCGCGGATTGGCCAGGCCGTTGGAGCCGATCACGCCCAGGTCGGGCAGGCGGAACAGCGCACCGTAGTTCTCGCAGATATAGCCGCGCGCCTGGCCATCGGGAAGTTCGACCCGGAAGCGAACGCCGCGCGGCACCACCACGATTTCCTGCGGTTCCACGTCCAGCAGGCCCATTTCGGTGGCCAGGCGCAGCCGGCCCTGCTGCGGCACGATCAACATCTCGCCATCCGCGTTGTAGAAGAAGCGGCCATCCATCGACTTGTTGGCCAGGTACAGGTGGAGGCCGCAGCCGCTCATGGCTTCGGGGCTGCCGTTGCCTGCCATGGTGACGATGCCGTCGATGAAATCAGTGGGCTCCACCGGCATCTGCGGCGGACTCCAGCGCATCTGGTTGGGCGACGCCGGCACGGTGTCGAAGCGGCTGACGATGCGCGACTGTTCCAGCGCCTTGAACGGCTCGTGCATGGCCGCCGGGCGGATGCGGTAGAGCCAGCTGCGGCGGTTGTGGGCGCGCGGCGCGGTGAAGGCCGTGCCGGAGATCTGCTCGGCGTAAAGGCCATAGGGTGCGCGCTGCGGCGAGTTCTGGCCTTCCGGCAGGGCGCCTGGCAGGGCTTCGGTGGCGAACTCGTTGGCAAAGCCGGACTGGTAGCCGCCCTGGCCTGGCAGGTCGCGCAGTTGCGCTGGTACGTTCTGTTGCGTCTGGGTCATGGACTGGATCTTCCTCTGGTCTTTCCTCTGGGTATGGGGGACGGCCGGCCGCGCGGCGTCAGGCCGCTGCCGCCGGGTCGGCGGCGGGCTGGCGGCCAGCCCGTTCAAGCACGCCCGCGCGGGCGTGCGTCATGGCTTCCTGCAGGACGGCAAGGTCGCCGATATGGTTGGCGAGCAGCAGGATCAGCTGCGCGTTGGCGGACTGGCTCTGGGCATCGGACAAGTCGCGGTGCATATCGATCAGGGCCTCGTAGAAATCGTCCGGCCGGGCGAGATTGGGTTCGGTGTTGAGCGGCATGGGCTGTTCGTCCGGGTGGTCAGGCAATGGCTTCGAGCGCGCTGGCACTACCAGCGCAGGCTGCCGCGCCGGCGCCGTCCTGCCAGCCAAGCGCGCGCCGCAGCGCGGCCTGCACCTGCGCGGGATCGAAGGCGCGCCAGCGCGCGCACACGTGCTGGTCGGGGCGCAACAGATAGACGCTGCCCGGCCGGCCATCGTAGCGATGCGCGAGCAGGCCCTGGCTGTCTTCGAGCAGGATTGCGCCGTGCGGCAGCGCCGGGCCTTGCGCCGCATGTTCCGGCGCGGCCACGCAGACCAGCGCCAGCGGCAGCGGCAGCGGGCCAGCGGCCAGCGCCTGCAAGGCAGACAAGGCGGCCGGCGGCAGGCCCCCTGCCGCCGTGAACACCATCACGGCAAAGCGGTTGCCGAGCTGGCCCAGCAGCCACGCATGCTGGCCGCCCACCTTGACCGGCGCGTCCACGCACGCCGCGCCAGGCACCATGGCGCCGGCGAAGCCGGCTTCATTGCCCGCGCCGGGCGCAGCGTGCGCATCGGGCGTGTTGAGCACCGACTCGTGCAGCACGGCCGGTACCGACAGGCGCCCGCTGTTGACCAGCTGGCGGGCGAAGGCATGGTGGCGCGCCAGGTTCAGCACGGCGTCGCGGAACACGCGGCTCACCGGCGTCTTGGGCGTGATGAAATCGGTCGAGCGCGTGGAGTTGCGGATGTTCTCGTCGGCGGCGAATTCCCGCTCGCTGGCATAGCTGTCGAGCAAGGCGTCGGGCGCGCTGCCTGCCAGCACCAGCCCGAGTTTCCAGGCCAGGTTCTCGGCATCCTGCACGCCGCTGTTGGCGCCGCGCGCGCCGAACGGCGAGACGCGGTGCGCCGCATCCCCCGCGAACAGCACGCGCGCGTGGCGGAAACGGTCCATGCGCTGGCACGAGAAGGTATAGACGCTGACCCACTCCAGCGCGAAATCCACCTCCTCGCCCAGCAAGGCCTTGATGCGCGGGATGACCCGCCCGGGCTGCTTCTCCAGGTCGGGGTCGGCATCCCAGCCGAGCTGGAAATCGATGCGCCAGACGTTGTCGGGCTGGCGGTGCAGCAAGACCGAGTAATTGCGGTTGAACGGCGGGTCGAACCAGAACCATCGCTCGCTGGGAAACGGCGCGGTCATCTTCACGTCGGCGATCAGGAAGCGGTCGTGGAAGACGCGGCCCTTGCTTTCCAGCCCCATGGCCTGCCGCACGGGGCTGCGCGCGCCGTCGGCCACCACCACGTAGCGCGCCTGCAGCGCGTAGTTGCCGTCGGGCGTTTCCACGTCGAGCGTCACCGTGGCATCGTCCTGCGCCAGGCCGGCCACGCGATGCTTCCAGCGGATGGCCAGGTTGGGCAATTCGGCCGCGCGGTCGACCAGATAGCCTTCCACATAGTATTGCTGCAGGTTGATAAAGGCGGGCCGGGCATGCCCGGTCTCGGGCAGCAGGTCAAAGCCGTACACCAGTTCCTCGTCGAAGAAGATCTTGCCGACGTGCCAGCTCACGCCTTTTTCCACCATGCGCGCGCCGCAGCCGAGGCGGTCGAAGATGTCGAGCGTGCGCTTGGCGAAGCAGATCGCGCGCGAGCCGGTGGACAGGGTGCAATCGTCGTCCAGCACGACTACCGGCACGCCTTGCCGGGCCAGGTCGATGGCCGCGGTCAGGCCGACCGGCCCGGCGCCGACCACCACCACCGGATGCACGGAATGCGGCCCGGCGCCCGGCTGCGGCGCCTGCTGTTCGGCACAGCGCTGGTAGGCAAAGGTGCGGGCCTGGTAGTTCGTTTCCATCATGTCTCCATCGTCCAGCCTTGAACGCCGGCGCCGGCCGCTTGGGCGGCTCTGGTGGCGCGGCGGCGGCGGCGGGCCGCCGCTCTTGTGCATCTCTCGCTGCTACTCCTGCTATTCCTGCTATTCCTGCAGCGCCGCCCACATTTCCTTGTCGCGCTGGGCGGTCCAGATGCGCGGGTGCTTGATTCCGCTCGCTTCGTCGAAGGCGCGCGCCACGTCGAACGGCAGGCAATGCTCGTATATGAAAACGTGGCCGAACTGCTCGTCCATGGCGGCGCGCGTATGGGCCATGGCTGCTTTGAGGTCGAGCTTTTGCGCCACCGCCTCCTTGCCCCGCTGCAGCAGCGTGCTGACGAAATCGCGCGTGTAGTCCAGCCCGCGGCCGACCATCTCGGGCGTGGTCAGGACCGGGCCACGGCCGGGCACCAGCGCGGCCGGCTCCAGGGCACGCAGCGCCTCGAGCGTGGCGGGCCACTCCGCGAGCTGCGCGTCGCCGCAATAGCAGGCGGCATCGAATTCGACCAGGTCGCCGGAAAACAGGATCTTCTGGGAGGGAATCCACACCACGGTATCGCCCTTGGTGTGGCCCGGGCCGGGGTGCATGATCCTGACCTCGAGCTTGCCGAGGAACAGCGTCAGCTCGCGCTCGAACACCACGGTCGGCCACGTCAGGCCTGGCACCGTCTCTACGCCCGCGAACAGGCGCGGGAAGCGCTCGATCTCGGACTTCATGTCGGCCTCGCCGCGCTCCGCGATCATCTCGTAGGTGCCCCGGCTGGCGATCACGTTCTGCGCGCCCTCCTTGAAATAGGCCGAGGCGCCCAGCACGCGCACGGCGTGGTAGTGCGACAGCACCACGTGCTTGATCGGCTTGTCGGTGAGGGCCCGGATGCGCGCGATCAGGTCCTGCGCCATGGCCGGCGTGGCGGTCGTATCGACGATCAGCACGCTGTCGTCGCCAATGATCACGCCGGAATTCGGGTCGCCTTCCGCGGTGTACGCATAGGCATTCTCCGAGAGCCTGGTGAAGGTGACCTGCTTCTCCTGCAGGTCCGCCTGCGATGCAAAGGCCTTGCTCATGTCTGCTCCTCTCTTATCGTGGACCGGCCGCCTACGGACACGGCGCCGCCCTGCCCTGCATGGCAAGCCGGCGCCGCAGGGGACTGCGGCGGACGGGAATTGCGCCGGCGGCGGCCTGCCTGCCGCCTGTCATGTCATCTGCTACGCCAGACCGGACCAGACCCGACCAGGCATCACCGAAAATTACACAATACGTAATTCATTTACCTTATCGTAATCGCACAATCGAGACGTGTCAAACCGGCAGCGGCCAGGACGATGCGCGCATCACTATCGCCATTGAAGGCCGCGGAAGGGCGTAAAGGAAGGCTGGCGCAGCAAAAGGCGCCCGGCGACGCGCGTTGCAGGCGAGGCGGACGGGCCGGATCAGGAGAAAACGGGGAACTGGCGGACTGGCGGACTGGCGGACTGGCGGACTTGGCCGACTTGCGGGCAGGAATGACTGCGTCCCGGGCGCGGGCGCCGGGGCGTCAGCGAGCATATGCGCCGGATGCACGCCGGGCGGATAACCACCCGGGGCAACCACGCAGGCTCGAACAGCAGGCTGGAGGCGTGCCTGCTGCACCGGGACAGACCACGCTACCCCGGCCGCGGATCGGGCCGGGATGGCGAGAATGCTCAGGCGGGCTTGTGACCTTCGCCGGGACTCGACGCGAAGCCGCTACCGACCGGGTTGGACGGTGTCGGGCTGGCGGGAGCAGATGCTGTGGCAGGCGCCTGGCCGGCCATGGAGGCGGCCGTGACGCCGCCGTTGCGGCTGGCTATGAATGCGTTGACGTCGGCAGCGAGATGCTGGGGTGCCAGCACCACTTCCAGTCCGAGCGCCTCGCAAGCCGCGAGGAAAGTGGACATGCGGGGGTCGGCTTGACCCGATTCGGCCCGCAGGTAAGCTTCGCGGGAAATGCCGGCCTTACGGGCGACGTCTTCCTGCTTGAGCTTTCGCGCTCGGCGCAACGCCCGCAGTTGCCGGAACGGTTCGCTAGCGCCTCTTGGCACGGCTGTACTGTTCATGTCGGTCTCCAGTCACCAGTGAAAATAAAAGTGCGCGGACGTGCATTCGAGTATAGAGCACGCAAAGCGTTCCGTATGTAATCAGGGGAACACTTTGTGCAGATTTCTTGAGAGTGCTCGGACAAACCTAACTTACGCCAATCCGTAGGTCCAATAAAGCACAATCTCCTGCCTCCGTGCAAGCTTAACGGACGACTGCAGTTTAGGTTGACGAGAGTGCACACGGCCGATATTGACAAACCGACCGGTCGTGCTATTCTCGTTCCATGCAAAAAGGTCAGCTTACCCGCGCAGCCATCGTCGAACAGGCGCTCGACACCGCCTCCCAGGTGGGGTTCGACCAGTTGTCGCTCGCCACGCTGGCGGCAGACACCAGCAT
This sequence comes from Cupriavidus sp. 05N38, assembly GCF_056397345.1. NCBI lineage: Bacteria > Pseudomonadati > Pseudomonadota > Betaproteobacteria > Burkholderiales > Burkholderiaceae > Cupriavidus > Cupriavidus sp. 05N38. The sequence continues at coordinate 43,883 of NZ_JBFTNF010000019.1, read as the reverse complement.
GTCGAAGAGCGGGCTCTACGCTCACTTCAAGTCCAAGGAAGCGCTGCAGCAAGCGGTACTCGCGCTGGCGGTGGAACGCTTCGCCGATGTCGCCGTGCGCCCCGCCCTGCGCCAGCCGCGTGGCACGCGCAGGCTGCAGGCGCTGTTCGACGGCTACCTGCTCTGGCTGGGTGGCTCGATCAACAAGGGCCGCTGCCTGTTCATGGCCCTGAGCCAGGAATACCGCGACCGGCCCGGCGCGACGCGCGACCTGGTGGTGCAGTCGCTCAAGGACTGGCACAGCGTCATTGCCCGCGCGGTCAGCGACGCCATCGAGGAAGGCGACATTTCGCCGGCGCAGGACCCGCGCCAGTTCGCCTTCGAAATGGTCGGCATCGGCATGTCCTTCCAGCAATCCTACAAATTGCTGGGCCGCGAGGACAGCGAGGTCATGGCGCGCCGCGCCTTTGATGCGCTGCTGCGGTGCGCCGAGCTGGCGCAGGCGTCGCGCAAATAGATTCGCCCCGCTTTACCCGGCACGCATGCCGGCCACATGAATAAAGGGAAAGAGGTACACGAGGCAGCCAGGCGCTGTCTTTTTCAGCACAGAAAAATAGCACGACTGGTCGGTCTTGCGGAGCGCAAACGGAAGCGCAAACCGCTGGCAGCCCGTCAGGATGGAAGTCTTCGTTGGAGATTCAGCCGTGACGCAAGCGATTAATCGTCCCACCCAAAAGCGGCATGCCGCACCGGCATTCCCCCCCGCCATGCGCTGGACGCGCCTCTATTGGCAACTCGCCGGACTCGTCCATCCTTCCGGCGCGGCACGTGCGCTGGAACGGACCTGGTTCAGCCCGCCGCGTGGCAAGGGACCGGATGCCGCCGGGCGCGAACTGCTCGGTCAGGCACGCATGGACTGGGCCCTGGTAACCGGACAGGGCGCAAGCCGGCGTGTGCGCGTGTACCGCTGGGGCAGCGAAGGACCGACCGTGCTGCTGGCGCACGGATGGGGCGGCCATGCCGCGCAATGGCAGCCACTGGTGGCACCCCTGCTGGCCGCGGGCATGCGCGTGGTGGCTTTCGATGCCCTTTCCCACGGCGCCTCCGATGCGGGTGCGCGTGGTCCCGCGCAAAGTTCGGTGGTGGAAATGTCGCGCGCCTTGCTGGCCACGGCCTGGCATGCCGGCCCCATCCATGCAGCCATTGCGCACTCGCTCGGCAGCGCCGCGCTGGCGCTGGCCGTGCGCGAAGGCCTCCACCTCGAGGCCGCCGTGATGATCGGTCCGCCGGCCGACATGCGCAGCGCCGCGGCCGCGCTCGCCTGGCGGCTTGGCATCGCCCCGCAGGTGCTGGACCGCATGCAGCAGAACAGCGAGCGCTGGCTGGGCATGCCCTGGTCGGCCTTCAACGTGCCCGCGCTCGGGCATACGCGGCCGGTACCGCCGGCGCTGGTCATCCATGACCGGCAAGACAAGGAAGTCGACTGGGAAAACGGCGCAGCCATCGCCGGCGCCTGGCCGGGCGCAAGCCTGATGACGACCGACGGGCTTGGACACCGGCGCGTGCTGCAGGATGCGGCAGTGATTGCGCGCGCGGTGGCGTTTGTGAGCAGTGCCGGTGCCCCGGCGCGCCCTGTCGCCCCATCCCGCGCCGCCCCTGCCGAGGCTCACGCCTAGTACGGTTCCGATGCTGATGCTGCCTCCCGGTCATTGTCGCCTGCACCGGGGGCCAGCCGCGGCACACGCCTCCAGACCTTGCCAGGCAAGACGGGGTGCGTGGCATTGCCACGTACCCCGAGCGGAAGGATGGTCGGAACGTCTGGCCGTTAATTGCATATCATTCCGTTAGCGCCCCGCACAACAGGATGCGAGGCGGCATCACGCAGACGGGCCAAGGCCCGCCTGCCCGCCTCAAAACCCTTCCAGCACCAGCTTTCCGATCGTCTGACCGCCCTCGAGCATGGCATGCGCGCGCCGCAGGTTTGCCGCATCGATGCGCCCGAGGTTTTCCCCCAGCGTGGTCTGCAGACGCCCGGCGTCGATCAGGCGCGCCACTTCATTGAGCAGGCGATGCTGCTCGATCATGTCCGGCGTGCCGAACATCGAGCGGGTGAACATGAACTCCCAGACGAAGGTCGCGCTCTTGCTCTTCAGGTCGCCGACCGGCAGCGCGCTGGCATTCTCCACGATCGAGCAGATCTTGCCCTGGGGCGCGATCACGGTAGCCATCGCCGGGAAATGGCGATCAGTGTCGTTGAAGCAGAGGATGTAGTCGACGTCGGCAAAGCCCAGGCCGCGCAATTGCCCGGCCATGTCGCCGCGATGGTCGATGGTGTGGTCGGCGCCGAGCTTGCGGCACCAGGCCGCCGATTCGGGACGCGACGCGGTGGCGATGACAGTCAGGCCCGCCAGGGTCTTGGCCAGCTGGATGCCGATGGAACCCACGCCCCCTGCCCCGCCGATGATCAGCACCGAGCGCCCGGCATGCCCGCCCTGCGGCGACACGCCCAGCCGGTCGAACAGCGCCTCCCAGGCCGTGATGGCCGTCAGCGGCAGGGCCGCGGCGTGGGCAAAGTCGAGCGAAGCCGGCTTGTGCCCGACGATACGCTCATCGACCAGGTGGAATTCGCTGTTGGTACCGGGGCGCGTGATGCTGCCGGCGTAGAAGACCGGGTCGCCCGCCTTGAACAAGGTCACTTCCGGCCCGACCGCGGCGACCGTGCCGGCGGCGTCCCAGCCAAGCACGCGCGCTTGCGGCTCGACCTTGTCCTTGGGGGCCCGCACCTTGGTGTCGACCGGGTTGACCGCGATGGCCGCGATCTTGACCAGCAGGTCGCGGCCTTCCGGCACGGGGGTGGCGATATCGATGTCCACCAGGGACTCAGGGTTGTCGATGGGCAGGTAACGCGTCAGGCCAACAGCTTTCATTTTCGGGCTCCTTCATGCAGGTTCGGCGCTGACGAACACATCGATGCGCCATGGGCACAGGGTAGCCCCGATCATCTGCATTGATTAGCCGGAAAATACAACAAGGACTTTCCGCGAAATCAGGAAAGTCCTTGCCAGGCTTCAGGTTCCGGCGCAGCTCACGCTCAGGTGAGGTCTTCCGGCACAGCCCGGTAGCCCATCGGCGCAGTGGTATTGGCATGCACGTACTTCCTGGCATGGGCCTCGCGCATCGGCTTGAGCACGAACATGGCGAGCAGCGCGGACAGCCCGGCCATGCCCGAAGCCAGCATGAACACGGCGTGCCAGTCGCCGGTGGCGGCGGTGATCACGCTGGAGAACGGCACCAGCAGCGCCGCGGTGCCCTTCGCCGTATATAGCAGGCCGGCATTGGTCGCGGCGAACCTGGGGCCGAAGGTGTCGCCGCAGGTAGCCGGGAACAGACTGTAGATCTCGCCCCAGGCGAAGAACACGACGCCCGTCAGCACCACGAACGCAACCGGGTTCTGCCCGTACCTGGCCAGCAGCAGGATGCCGACCGCCTCGATCGCGAAGGCCAGGAACATGGTGTTCTCACGACCGATATTGTCCGAGATCCAGCCGAAGAAAGGCCGGGTCAGGCCATTGAGCACGCGGTCGATGGTGAGCGCGAAGGTCAGCGCCGGCAGCGTCAGGCCGAGCAACGAGACGGGCATGCCGTCGAGGCCGAAATCCTTGGCGATGGGCCCGAGCTGCGCCGTAGCCATCAGGCCGCCGGCCGCCATCATCACGAACATGGCGTACATGACCCAGAAGATGGGCGACGACAGCACCTGGCGCGGCGAGGCGTTATAGGTCGCGGTCTTGACTGCGTCCTTGACCTGGCTGAGTACCTTGGCCGAAGGCGGATAGAGGGCCATGCCCAGGAAGAACACGATCAGCCCCTGGCCCAGTCCGAACCACAGGAAGGTGGCTTCGTACCCGCTGGTCTTGATCATGTTGGCGATCGGCACAACCGTGAGCGCCGAGCCCGCGCCGAAACCCGCGGCGGTAATACCCGCTGCCAGTCCGCGGCGGTTGGGAAACCACTTGAGCGCATTGCCGACGCAGGTGCCGTATACCGCGCCCGCGCCGACCCCGCCGACCGCGGCGGCGAAGTAGAGCATCGGCAGCGACGAAGCGACTGAATTCAGCGCCCACGCCACCGCGCACAGCAGGCCGCCGCCCACCACCACGGGGCGCGGACCGTATTTGTCGACCAGGTAGCCTTCGATCGGCACCAGCCAGGTCTCGGTCACCACGAAGATCGTGAAGGCGACCTGGATCGCAGTACGTCCCCAGTGGTACTTGTCGTCGATCGGATTGACGAAGAGGGTCCAGCCGTACTGCATGTTGGCGATCATCGCCATGCAGATCACGCCAAAACAAAGCTGTACCCAAGGTGAGGCAAAGCGTGACTCGGGCGCGTTTTGCTGATGTTCCATGGTGTGCCTCCTGGTGGCGGGACATGCCGCCTTGTTTTGGGAAGGATGTCTTTTGACACCTCTTGCGGGATGCGCTCACGGCTGCCATGTCCGGGCGCTCCTTTCCGGAGCCCTTCTCTGGCGCGGCTTCCCGGCTGCCTGGGGTCGTTTCAGTGCTATACAGTATGTGATATATCAATATAGTCAAGATGCTTTTCAGCCACCCGGCGGCGGCCCGAAAACGGTCGCGAATGCGCCCCGGCAGCGCCCAAACCCGCGGCCAAGCCCACTGGTGCGCGACACGCATCAACGCCGCCGCGCGACAGGCACGATGGTGCTGACGGATCAATGACTTAGGTCATCGCGGCGCATCAATGGAACGGGGGGAGCAGCGCCTGGCGCGAGGCGAGGAAAGGCGGGGGGAAGGGGCGCGGATGGGCGCAGTCGCCGGGTATCCGGGAAAGTCCCTAGAACAAGTCAGGCAAGGAGGGCGCCGGATGTTCTCAATGTACGGGAGGGAGATGTGATCGGGGCGGCGTGCATCTGGCCCGGAATACTGCACAGGATCGCAGCATGCAGCGGCCAGGAGGGCCTGTTGGCAATCATCGGCGAGGATGCCATGCGGGCTCGGGCCGCAGGCCGAACGGCCCGCCGCCCTGCCCCGCCGGCAGCCTCACGCACGGGCCAGTTGCGGTTCCGCGCCAATGCCGGTGGCAGCGGCACGCGGGCGGCCAATGCCAGCCTTTTCCTGCGACGCGCCAAGTCCGGCAAAGCGGCCGTGCTCCTGCGCGCGCACCAGCACGGCGGTTGGCACGCGAGTGGCGATCAGGAAGGTGACGCCGACGCCAAGGGTGAGCAAACCAAGAGCGAGGCCGAGAAGAAGAACGCTGTCCATCAGAAAACTCCGGTATGGATGGTGAGTAGGAGTTTTCATTATATGCTGCATCGCACTATGTGTAAATATCCTGTATGTAATATATCACGTCGAGTTTTGTAACTACGCGACACCGCCGCGGGCAGTCGGCCGCGCCCTTGCGAGCGCGGCCCGCATGCAACCGGCCCGCCGCGCCTTACCCGACCCGGGCCATCCGCGCCTGTTCGTACTCCATGCCGCGCAGCGCATCCCAGATGGCGGCTGCGTTCGGCTTGAGCGACCGGCTCTTGCGCCGCACCAGCATCACCGAGGACGTTACCTGGGGCCGCAACGGCCGCATCACCGTGGCCGGGCTCAGGCCAGCCGAGTGCGCGCGCGACGGTACGATGCCGATGCCCAGTCCCAGCGCCACCATGCCGAAGATCGCGGCGAAATGGCCGAGCACCTGCAGCGATCCCGCGCGCACGTGATACACGCCGAAGGCCTGCTCCACCGCCGGCTGGATGCCCGAACTCTGGTCCAGCATCAGCACGTTCGCATCGTTGAGATCGCCCCACCCTATCGCTTCGCGCGCGGCAAGCGGATGCTGGGACGGCAGCACGRCATGGAAAGGATCGGCGCAGAGCGCCTCGCAATAGAGATCGTCGCCTGCCTCGGGATTGGTGGCGATGCCGAAATCCACCTCGCCGCTACGCACGCCTTGCAACACGCCGTCGTGCGAACGGTCCTTCAGGCAGATGCCGATGCCGGGCCAGGCCGTGCGGCAGCCCGCCAGCCAGCCCGGCACCGACATCGACGACAGCACCGGATCGGAGGCGATCTGCACCAGGCCCTGGCATGGCCTGCCAGTGCCCTGGCTTTCCCGCAGCGTCTGCTCGACCTCCTCGATCAGGTGGCAGATGCGCTGCGACAAATGCTCTCCGGCGTCGGTCAGTTCCACCTGCCGCGTGGTGCGGTCGAACAGGCGCTGGTCGATCTCGTCTTCGAGCTCTCGCACGCTGCGGCTAATGGCCGACTGCGTGAGCCCGAGTTCGGCCGCGGCGCGGGTGAAGCTTTTCTGGCGGGCTACGGCGGCAAACGCCTTGAGCTGCGGAAGCGAGATATTCATGATGCCCCCTTCTATATGCGCGATGCCCGGCCACCGGGGCCGGGCTGGTGCGTCAGCGATTCTCCGGAAACGGCGCCCTACTCGCTCTTGCGGGGCGACAACCCCGCGAGACAGGCCGCGCTGTCGGCGCCCACCGGCACCGTATCGCCAGCATGACCCGTGATAAAGCGCCTGCGCATCGGCGCGAGTATGAATTTGGCGGACAGCCCCGCGGCAATGGTCACGAGCGCAGCCACCGTGAAGACGGCATCCCATCCGCCGCGCGCCGACAGCACCGAGGCCAGCGGCACCAGCATCGCTGCCGTGCCCTTTGCGGTGTAGAGCGTGCCGGCATTGGCCGCCGCGAACTTGCTGCCGAAGGTATCGGCGCACAGCGCCGGGAAGATCGAGAAGATCTCGCCCCAGAACAGGAAGGTCAGCGCGGCGAACGTCATGAACCAGTACGGGTTATGGCCGAACTGCATCAGCCCGAGCAGCGACAGCCCCTCGCCGATGAAAATGAAGAACATGGTGTTCTCCCGCCCGATCCGATCGGAGATAAAGCCGCACAGCGGCCGGGTCAGCCCGTTGCAGAGGTTGTCGATCGACAGCGTCATGGTCAGCAGCGGCAGCGTGAAGCCCAGCATCGTCACGGGCATCGAGGCGAAACCGAAATCGCGCGCGATGGGACCCAGTTGCGCGGTGGCCATGATGCCGCCCGCGGCCACCGCCACGAACGAGGCATAGATGACCCAGAACACCGGCGTCCTGACCATGCGCCCCGGCGTGAACTCGATCGGGTTGGTCAGCACCGCCCTGGCCGCCACGGCGCCTGCTGGCGGGCGCGGCTTGACCAGGAGCAAGGCCATCAGCAGGATGCAGACACCCTGCAGGATCCCGAACGTGATGAAGGCATGCTCGTAGCCCGAGCGCTGGATCATGTTGGCGATGGGAATCACCGTGAGCGCGGAGCCCGCCCCGAAGCCGGCCGCGGTCAGGCCGGCGGCAAGGCCGCGCTTGTCCGGGAACCACTTGAGCGCGTTGCCCACGCAGGTGCCGTAGACCCCGCCCGCGCCGATGCCCGCGATCACTGCCGCCAGGTAAAGCTGCGGCAGGCTGGTGGCATAGGCATTGATGACCCATGCCAGTCCCGCGCACACCGCGCCGCAAGCCACCACCGGGCGCGGTCCCAGCTTGTCGACCAGCCAGCCTTCCAGCGGGACCAGCCAGGTTTCCGTCACGATGAAAATGGAGAATGCTATCTGGATCGCCGACTCACCCCAATGATGCTTGGCGTTCATCGGCCCGACAAAGAGTGTCCAGCCATACTGGAGATTGGCCACCAGCCCCATGCAGACCACGCCGATCGCCAACTGGAACCAGCGATTGCGAAGCCAGCCGGAGCGGCCGTGGGCGGAGGCCGCCGTCGTGTCGTGCGTCATGTCGTGTCTCCTGCATAGTGCTGTCGCGCTCTGCGGCGCGAAGGGAAGGCTTCTCTGCTAGGGGGAGCCCTTGGTCACTACTGATTGAGCGCGCCTGACATTGCGGCACGTGCATCCGTGGACTGATGCTAGGTCAAACTAAGTTCGACACAGCATAAAGTTTTTTATTATTATCATTAACGATCCCTTATACATCGGGCGGAACAGTGCATGAAGAACGCGACGCTGCGCCAGCTGAAGGTTTTCGAGACGGTTGCCCGGCACCTGAGCTTCTCGCGCGCCGCCGAGGAGCTGCACCTGACCCAGCCCGCCGTATCCACGCAAGTGCGGCAGCTGGAGGGGCATGTCGGCCTGCCGCTGTTCGAGCAGCTGGGCAAGAAGATCTATCTCACGCCAGCCGGCATCGAGATGCTGAATTACAGCCGCAGCATCATGCAGCAATTCCGCGAAGCGGAAGATGCCATGTCGCAACTCAAGGGCATCTCCGGCGGACGGCTCAACGTCGCCGTCATCAGCGCAGGCGACTATTTCTTCCCCCGCCTGCTTGCGCAGTTCATGCAGCGCCATGACGGCGTCACGCTGAATCTTGCGGTGCACAACCGCGAAGAATTGCTGCACCAGCTTGCCGGCAACCTCACCGACCTTGCCGTGATGGTGAGGCCGCCCGAGGGCATGGATACCATCAGCGAACCGTTCGCGCCCCATCCCTACGTGATCGTCGCCGCGCCCAACCACCGACTGGTGAGCGAGCGCAACATCCCGCTGGCGGCACTGGCCGACGAGGCCTTCGTCGCACGCGAGAAGGGCTCGGACACCTGGAACTCCATGCAGGAAGGCTTTGCCGGGCGCCTGTCCAACCTGCGCATCGCCATGGAGATCAAGAGCACCGAAACCATCAAGCAGGCCGTGATCGCGAACATGGGCATCGCCTTCCTGTCCGCCCACACCGTCGGGCTCGAACTGCAGACCGGCAACCTGGCCGTGCTCGATATCGAAGGCTTCCCGGTGATGCTCAACTGGTACGTGGTACACCGCAAGAACAAGCGCCTGCCGCCGGTCGCGCTCGCCTTCAAGCATTTCCTGATGGAAGAAGGCGCCAGCCTGATCCAGCGCATCACCGGCGTGGAGAAGCTGATCAGGCCACAGCGTCAGCCGTAGTGGACAGACGCGCGGATCGATCCCGAATCCATAAACGATTCATTATGATTTCATGATCTAACTTTAATTATCGTTAATTGATCGACAACCCTAAGCTTCGACTCAGGCCAACCCCTGCAAAGCGCCCGAAGGAGTCCGATCATGAACCAGATCCAGTCCGCAGCCCCCGCCGCCATCCATGCCGACGCCGCCATCGCGCCCCGCGCGGTCGACAGTACGCTCGACGAGCGACAGCTAGCCGCCTACAACGCAGCCTTCACCGAACTGGGCCTGCGCTTTCGCTGGGACCGCGAGATGTTCGCCTGGCTGTGCGGCATCGAATGCGAGCAAAGCCGCATTGCGCGCTATATCGAGCAATACCATGCGCACCTGCTCAAGGCCTACGATGCCGAATTCCTCAGCCGGCTGATCTTCGACAAGAAATGCGACTACCTGCGCGCCATGGCGAGCCAGGCCAACTGAGCCGGGCCACCGCGAAGCGCCGCCCGCCGGCGCTTCGCTCCCCCCTGGCACCGCCCCCCCGAATCGCTCCGATAGTGCGCTGGCGCACTTAGCCTGCGTGCGTGGCCCGCTAATGTCGACCTACCTGTCGAAACAATGGGAGGCGGCCATGGAGCCCTCGCATTCGGTACGCGGAAGCGGTGCGCCTGCCACGCTCGCGGAACGCCGCGAAGGCGCCTTCGCCAGTACGCGCGACCTGCCGCTGCAGACCTGCCCCATCGAGGCCGCCTGGATCCGTGCCGGCGAGCCGCAGTCGCGTGCCGCCACGCACTCGCGCTCGATCGACGGCATGGCCAGCACCAGCCTCTGGGAATGCACCGGCGGCGCCTTTCAGTGGCACTACGGCTGGGAGGAAACCGTGCTGATCCTGGAGGGCAAGGTCAAGGTGACCAGCCCGGGCGGGCGCGTCCATATGCTGCAGCCTGGCGACATTGCCTATTTCCCCGCCAATACCACGTGGCTGTGGGAGGTGGACGGCTATGTGCGCAAAGTGGCGTTCTGCCGCCGGCAAGTGCCCGTCACGCTGCGCCTGGCCACGCGCGTGCTGGCGCGCCTGAACGTCACCAACCACCTCGGCGAGGCATGCGGCACGGTGCTGGCCAGGCTGCGCCGCCTGCCCGCGCGGGCAGGCCTGCGCGATACTTCCGCGCTGACACTGCTGATGAGCCTGCCACTGTAGGCATGCCGGAGCCGGGCGCGCGCACAGCCACGCCGCGGCCCGGCGGGCCACCGGCCTAGCCGCGCATGTGGTTGACCAGCGCGCCGATGCCGTCGATGCTGACCTCGACCACGGCCCCGTCCTTCATCGAACCTACGCCGAGCGAGGTGCCGCAGGCAATCACGTCGCCGGGCATGAGCGTAAGGTCCTGCGAAATCAGGCTGACCTGCTGCTCCGGCGAGAAGACCAGGTCGGAAAGCGGATAGTTCTGCCGCTCCGCCCCGTCCAGCCGCGTGATCACGCGCGCCGCGCGCCAGTCCAGTTCCGTGACGATGGCCGGGCCGATGCAGCCAAAGGTATCGAAACCCTTGGCGCGGCACCACTGCGGGAAATTCGGGTCTGCGCCGATCAGCTCCGCCGCGGTGACATCGTTGACCACGGTATAGCCGAAGATATGCGTCGCGGCCTCTTCCGGCGCCACGTTGCGGCAGCGCCGGCCGATCACGATGCCGAGTTCGCCTTCGTACACGATCTTGCCCGCGTAGCTGCGCGGCCGCAGGATGGCGTCGCCAGGACCGGCCAGCGAACTTGCCGGCTTGATCAGGAACAGCGGGTGCCCTGGCACGGGCTTGTCCAGCTTGCGCGCCAATGCGTGGAAGTTGTTCCACAGCGCCACCACCTTGCCCGGCTCGCACGGGCTGAGCAGGCGCAGGCCTTCGCGCGCCAGCATGGCGCCGGTGGGGCGCGGGTTCGCAAAGCCGGGGCCATCGTATTCGGCCACGCGATCGCCCTCGATGCGTCCGAAGCCGGTCTCGCCATCGCCTGTCTGGAAGCGGATCCAAGTCTGCACGGAAAACTCCTCCGGCGGGCGCGGCTCCCCGCCGCTGCCCGCCTTTGTGCCGCGTTGTCGTCGTCAGGGCCCGCTCGGCGCGCGCCCCTCTCCCCTGGGTCGATGATTCAGATCTTCCCCGCCCCGCGCGCCCACTTGTATTTGGCGCCCAGCACCGCAACGGGGATCTCGGTCGAGTAGGCATAGGCTGGCACGCCGTGTTCGTACAGGTACTCTGCGGCCTCCTCCACCTGCACGTCGCCGGCCAGCGAGGCCACGATGGGCTTCTCGATGCCGCGCGCCGCCATCTCTTGCTTCACCTCCACCACCAGCTTGGCGAACACCATCGGCGGCGTGATGATGGTGTGCCAGTAGCCGAGGATGATGGCGTGGATGCGCGGGTCTTCCATGCCCAGGCGCAGCGTGTTCTTGTAGGTGGAAGGCGGCTCGCCGCCGGTGATGTCGACCGGGTTGCCGGCCGCGCCGAACGGCGGGATGAACTTGCGGAACGCCGCGTCGAGGTCGTCCGGCATGGTCATCAGGGACAAGTTGTTGTCCACGCAGGCATCCGACAACAGCACGCCGGAGCCGCCGGCGCCCGTGATGATCACCACGTTCTCGCCCTTGGGCACGGGCAGCTTGGGAATGCCGCGCGCGTACTCCAGCAGATCGCGCAGCGAGCGGGCGCGAATCACGCCGCACTGCTTGAACACGTCCTCGTAGATCTTGTCGTTGCCGGCCAGGGCGCCGGTGTGCGAGCTGGCGGCGCGCGCGCCCAGGCTGGTGCGCCCGGCCTTGAGCACCACCACCGGCTTTTTCCTCGAGACCCGGCGCGCGGCCTCGGCGAAGGCGCGGCCGTCCTTCAGGTCCTCGCAATGCTGGGCGATGATCTCGGTGTGCTCGTCCTGCTCGAAGAAGGTCAGCAGGTCGTCTTCGTCGATATCGGACTTGTTGCCCAGTCCGACGATGGCGGACACGCCCATCTTGGCCGAGCGCGAGAAGCCGATGATGGCCATGCCGATGCCGCCCGACTGCGACGACAGCGCCGCCTTGCCCTTGACGTCGTATGGCGTGCAGAAGGTCGCGCAGAGATTCTTCGGCGTGTAGTAGAAGCCGTAGATATTGGGCCCCATCAGGCGGATGCCGTGCTTGCGCGCAATGGCCACGATCTCTTCCTGGCCGTCCACGTTGCCGGTCTCGGCAAAGCCGGACGGAATCAGCACCGCGCCGGGGATCTGCTTGCGGCCCACTTCCTCAAGCGCGCCTGCCACCAGCTTGGCGGGAATGGCGAACACCGCCACGTCCACCTCGCCCGGCACATCGAGCACGCTCTTGTAGGCGGTCATGCCCATGATCTCGCCGCCCTTGGGATGGATCGGGTAGATCTTGCCCTGGTAGCCGCCGTTGATCAGGTTCTTCATCACCGAGTTGCCAATCTTGCCGTCCTCGGCGGAGGCACCGATCACCGCCACGGCATCGGGCCGCATGATCCGGTTCATCTGCTGCACGATCTCGTCCTGGCCCGGCCGGTAGCGTTGCGGCTGCGGCGCGAAATCGACCACGATGCGCACGTCGGCGGCGATGGCGCCGTCCTTGCTGGCGAACACCGGGTTGAGGTCGAGTTCGGCGATCTCGGGGAAATCGTTCACCAGCTCGGACACACGCCGGATCATGCCGGCCAGCGCCTCGCGGTTGGCCGGCTCGGCGCCGCGCACGCCTCTGAGCACCTCGGCCGCGGCGATGCCGTCAAGCATCGACAACGCTTCTTCCTCGCTGGCCGGCGCCAGGCGGAAGGTGATGTCCTTGAGCACCTCCACCAGCACGCCGCCCAGGCCGAAGGCCACCAGCTTGCCGAAGGAAGGATCGGTGACGGCGCCGATGATGACCTCCTGCCCGCCGGTGATCATCTGCTGCACCTGTACGCCCACGATATTGGCCTGCGCGTTGTACTTGTGCGCGTTCTCGACAATGCGCAGGTAGCCGTTCTCGACTTCGGCGGCATCCTTCAGGCCGACCAGCACGCCGCCCGCCTCGGTCTTGTGCAGGATGTCCGGCGAGACGATCTTCAGCACCACCGGATAGCCCATCTTCGCCGCCAGCTCCACCGCGCCGGTGGGTGTCTTCGCCACGCCTTCGCCGGGCACGGCAATGCCATAGGCGTCGCACACCAGCTTGCCTTCAGGCGCCGTCAATGCGTCACGCCCCTCTTGTTTCACAGCGGCGAGAATCTTCCGCACCGCGTCTTTGTCGTGTGCCATGTCAGGTCTCCAACTGTTCATGGTTTGCATCGGGATGCACCGCCCCGCGCCCTCGCGGTCGACGCGAGGGCGGGCGGCTTGCGGATCTACTGCGGGGAAGTAACCGAGACTCGTCTGCTCAGACCGCGCCGGCTGCGCGCAGGGCTTCGATCTGCGTGGGCGTGCGGCCCAGCCAGTCGAGGATCTCCTCGGTGTGCTCGCCCAGCAAGGGCGAGCGCTCCACCGTGACGGGCGAGGCCGACAGCGTGATGGGGCAGCCGAGCTGCACGTACTGGCCGCGCTCCGGGTGGTCCAGCTCGACCAGGTAGCCGCGCTCGTACATCGACTTGTCCTCGATCAGATCCTTCATCGAAAGGATCGGCCCGCACGGCACGTCGAGCTCATTGAGCGCGTCCATCACTTCGAACTTGGTACGCGTGCGCGTCCATTTCTCGATGATGGAGAAGCATTCGTCCAGGCATTTGAGGCGGGCCTCCGGCGTGGCGAACTGCGCGTGCGTGATGAGATCTTCGCGGCCGCACAGGCGCATCAGCGGCTCCCAGCCTTGCGGCTGCACGATCACGTAGACGTAATCGTTGGCGCCGCCCGGCGCGCAACGCAAGGCCGCGCCCGGCTGCCCGCCACCCGACGCATTGCCCGCGCGCGGCACGAAGTCACCGAACTCCTGGTTTGGATACTCGCGCATCGGCCCGGCGGCCAGGCGCTGCTGGTCGCGCAGCTTGACCCGGCACAGGTTGAGCACCGAATCCTGCATCGCCACTTCCACGCGCTGGCCGCGCCCCGAATGCTCGCGCTGCAGCAATGCCGCCAGGATGCCGACCACGCAGTGGATGCCGGTGCCGGAATCGCCGATCTGGGCACCGGTCACCGTCGGCGCGCCTTCCGCGGCGCCGGTGGTGCTGGCCGAACCGCCCATGCATTGCGCCACGTTCTCGTAGGCCTTGCAGTCAGCGTATGGCCCCGGCCCGAAGCCCTTGATCGAAGCGTAGATCAGGCGCGGGTTGAGCGTCTGCAGGCGGTCCCAGTCGAAGCCCGCGCGGTCCAGCACGCCGGGGCCGAAATTTTCCACCAGCACGTCGCAGCGCTGCACCAGGTCCTCCAGCAACGCCTTGCCTTCCGGCGTCTTCATATTCAGCGTCAGGCTGCGCTTGTTGGAATTGAGCATGGTGAAGTACAAGCTGTCCGCATTGGGCACATCGCGCAGCTGGCTGCGCGTGATGTCGCCGCGCCCGGGCAACTCCACCTTGATCACATCGGCCCCCAGCCACGCCATCAGCTGGGTGGCCGAAGGGCCGGCCTGCACATGCGTCATGTCCAGGATCCGCACACCGTCCAGTGCCTTGTCCATCATTGTCTCCTCGCCGCCTGGTTACTTGTACATGGTCTGGTTCTTGGTGCCCGGCGCGTACTCGCGCGGGTCCACCCAGATATTGATCACGGCGGACTTGCCGGTGCGCTGCACCGCCTCGCGCCCGCGTTGCAGCGCGCCTGCAATGGCGCTGGCCTCCCGCACTTCCTCGCCGTAGCCGCCCAGCATCTCGGCGAACTTCGAGAACGGCACGTCCGACAGCAGGTTGCCCACGTTGCCGCGCTCTTCGCCGTACTTGGCCAGCTGGCCGTAGCGGATCTGGTTCATCGCCGAGTTGTTGCCGATCACCGCCAGGTAGGGCACACCGAAGCGGTTGGCGGTCTCCATGTCGAATGCAGTCATGCCGAAGGAGCCATCGCCGTAGAAGCAGAGGATCTCCTTGCTGGGGTTGGCCAGCCCCGCGGCGATGGCGAATCCGGTGCCCACGCCGAGCGAACCGAGCGCGCCGGGATCCATCCACTGGCCGGGCCGGCGCGGGCGCACTGCCTGCGCGGAGATGGTCACCACGTCGCCACCGTCACCGATATAGACAGTGTCGTCGGACAGGAACTCGTTCAGTTCATAGGCCACGCGATAGGGATGGATCGGCGAGTTCTCCGAGCGGAACAGCGGCATCAGCTTCTCGGTAGCCACGGCCTCGGCTTCGGTCAGCTGGCCCATCCATTTCTGGCGAGCCTGGCGCTTGTCGTTCTTGATGCGCCCGCTGGCGGCCTGCAGCACTGCGCCGAGGATGGCGCCGGGGTCGCCCACCAGGCCGAGGTCGATCTCTCGGTTCTTGCCCACCGTGCGGTAGTCCATGTCGATCTGCACCAGCGTCAGCTCGCGGCTGATGCGCTTGCCGTAGCCCATGCGGAAGTCGAACGGCGTGCCCACGATGATGAGCACGTCCGCATTGGCGAAAGCCTGCGTGCGCGTGCGGTCGAAGTGGTGCGGATCGCCCGGTGGCAGCAGGCCCCGGCTGGCGCCGTTGAAATAGCCGGGGATATCCAGGCCCTTGAGCAGCGCGATCGCTTCCTCGTGGCCGCGCGCGGTCCAGACCTGCTGGCCGTAGAGGATCGCAGGACGCTCCGCGTTCACCAGGATGTCGGCCAGCCGCTCGATGTCCCTTGGGTCGCCGATCGACTTCGTGGAGGCGCGATAGTGGCCCGGCCGCGGGATCACGGCGCGCGCCAGGTCGACTTCACGGTCCAGCACGTCGCGCGGGATTTCCAGGTAGGCCGGCCCCGGCGCGCCGTTGAAGCATTCGCGCGCGGCCATGGAGATCATGTCCGCCACGCGCTCCGTGCTCGGGATGGAGGCGGCGAACTTGGTGATCGGCGCCATCATGTCCACATGGGGCAAGTCTTGCAGCGAGCCCATCTTGTGCTGCGACAAGGCGCCCTGCCCGCCGATATGGATGATCGGGCTCTCCGAGCGGAACGCCGTGGCCACGCCGGTTACGGCGTTGGTGCAGCCCGGGCCCGCGGTAGTCACCACGCAGCCCAGCTTGCCGGTCTGGCGCGCATAGCCGTCGGCGGCATGCGCGGCCACCTGTTCGTGGCGCACGTCGATGATGCGGATGCCTTCGTCCACGCAGCCGTCATAGATATCGATGATGTGGCCGCCGCACAAGGTGAAGATCGTGTCGACGCCTTCGTTCTTCAGTGCCCGCGCCACCAGGTGACCGCCGGAAATCACGCCGGCGTCGCGGGTCTTCTGCTTCAGGGTGTCTTCGGCCGTGGTGGTCTCGGGCCGCGTGGATACGACTGCAGACATGTCTTGGTCTCCTCGTTGACTTGAATGCGACTGGCTGTGACGCGGGACGCCTGCCGGCTGCGCCCTGTCACGACACCCTCTCGCCTGTTACCGCCTTGCTGCCTCTGCCTGGCCGGGCGTTGTGCTCCCGGCCTGCGATGCGCTCGATCCTTTTCGTCGGATCTTGATGACATACGGTATGTGATATATCAACGAAGCTCAAGAGAAATTTGGTGGACACACCTTCGATTTCGACGACGCGCCGCAGCATTTGGACGGCAATAGCGCACAAATGAACTGAATTGCTGAATCTACGTGGATTGATTCCGGTTTCTCACGAGCCGCGGCCCGCCAGTTTTGCCGCCCGGTTGGTTGTCGCCATCGACAGGCTTTTCCTTGTTTCTCTTTGATATATTACATACCATATTTCACAGCGCGATCGCGTCGCGAGCCAATCTCGCGCCGCGCCGGTTCGCGCCCCAACCAGAGCGAGGAGACCTGTGAACATCCACGAATATCAGGCCAAGGAACTGCTGCGGCGGTTCGACGTGGCCGTGCCGCGCGGAGCGGTTGCCTTTACCCCGGAGGAAGCCGCCAGCGCCGCGCGCAAGCTCGGCGGCTCGGTCTGGGTAGTGAAATCCCAGATCCACGCTGGCGGGCGCGGTGCCGGCCACTTCCGCAACGATCCCGGCGGCAAGGGCGGCGTGCGCGTGGTCAAGTCGGTCGACGCGGTGCGGGCGCAGGCCGGGCAGATGCTCGGCGCCGTGCTGGTCACCAGGCAGACCGGCGAAGCCGGGCGCGAGGTGCGCCGCCTGTATGTAGAAGAAGGCTGCGAAATCGCCCGCGCGCTGTACCTGGGCATGCTGATCGACCGCGCCACATCCCGCGTGACGGTGATGGCCTCCACCGAGGGTGGCATGGAGATCGAGGAAGTGGCCGAGCGCACGCCCGAGAGGATCCTCAAGGTGGCGATCGATCCGGCCGCCGGCATCCAGCCCTTCCATGCCCGCCGCCTGGCGTTTGGCCTGGGCCTGTCCGGCAAGCAGGTGAGCGCGGCCTCGCGCTTCATCCTGGCGGCCTACCGCGCCTTCGTCGAACTCGATGCCTCGGTGGTGGAGATCAACCCGCTGGTGGTCACACGTGCTGGCGACGTGATCGCGCTCGACGCCAAGTTCAACTTCGACGACAACGCGCTCTACCGCCACCCCGATATCGAGGCGCTGCGCGACGAGACCGAGGAGGACCCGGCCGAAGCCGCGGCTGCGCGCCACGAGCTGAACTACGTCAAGCTCGACGGCAATATCGGCTGCATGGTCAACGGCGCCGGGCTGGCCATGGCCACCATGGACATCATCAAGCTCTATGGCGGCGAGCCGGCCAACTTCCTCGACGTGGGCGGGGGTGCCACGCGCGAGCGCGTGACCGCAGCCTTCCGGCTGATCCTCGACGACCCCAAGGTCGAGGGCATCCTGGTCAATATCTTCGGCGGCATCATGCGCTGCGACGTGATCGCCGAAGGCGTGGTGGCAGCCGCCCGCGAGATCGACCTGACGGTGCCGCTGGTGGTGCGGCTCGAAGGCACCAATGTGGAACTGGGCAAGGCCATCCTGCATGACTCGGGCCTGCCCATCGTGTCGGCGGATCATCTCGCCGACGCGGCGGAGAAAATCGTCCAGGCCGTACAGGCCGTCCACGCCAACGGGAGGAAATGACATGGCCGTCCTGATCCATCGAGACACCAAGGTGATCTGCCAGGGCTTCACTGGCGCGCAAGGCAGCTTCCACTCCGAACAGGCGGCGGCCTATGGCACGCGCATGGTTGGCGGCGTGACACCGGGCAAGGGCGGCGAGACGCATCTCGGGCTGCCCGTGTTCGACACCGTGGCCACCGCAGTGGACCGTACCGGCGCTGACGCCTCGGTCATCTACGTGCCGCCGCCTTTCGCGGCTGACGCGATCCTCGAAGCGGTGGACGCAGGCATCGGGCTGATCGTCTGCATCACCGAAGGCATCCCGGTGATCGACATGGTGCGCGTGAAGCGCTCACTGTCGGGCTCGGGCAGCCGCCTGATCGGTCCCAACTGCCCAGGCGTGATCACGCCGGGGCAGTGCAAGATCGGCATCATGCCCGGCCATATCCACCGCGCCGGCAAGATCGGCGTGGTATCGCGCTCGGGCACCCTGACCTACGAGGCCGTCGCGCAGACCACCGCCGCCGGCCTGGGGCAGAGCACCTGCATCGGCATTGGCGGCGATCCCGTCAACGGCACGAGTTTCATCGACTGCCTGGAGATGTTCCTGGCCGACGACGACACCGAGGGCATCATCATGATCGGCGAGATCGGCGGCTCGGCCGAGGAGGAAGCCGCACGCTTCCTGCAGGATGCGCGCAGCGGTGGCCGCGTCAAGCCGGTGGTGGGGTTCATCGCGGGCACCACCGCCCCGCCCGGGCGCCGCATGGGACATGCGGGCGCGATCATCTCGGGAGGCACGGGCACGGCGCAGGCCAAGATCGACGCCATGCGCGCCGCCGGCATCCGCGTGGCGCGCTCGCCGGCCGAGCTGGGCAAGACGATGGCGCAAGCGCTGGCCAGATAGCGCGCCGCCATCTGGCGAAAGGCCGTGGGCGCGGAACGATGGATGTTCCCGCGCCCATGTCGTTCATGGCAGGCGCCCTGCGCGCCTGGCCGCCCGGGGCAAGCCCCCCGGTCTCAGTCCAGGAAGTCGCAGTTCTTCTCGACGTAATCCGCGAGGTCGAGCGAGTGCTGGCGCACGAGTTTCTCGGCCAGCTCCGTGTCGCGCTTTTCCAGCGCCTCGATGATGCGCAGGTGATCGACGATGGAGCGCGAGGCCCGGTCGCTCTGCGAGATCGTCATCTTCCGGATGGCCCGCACATGGACGAAGATATTCTTGATCGAGTCCATGATGATCTGCGACTTCGACAACTGCACGATGGCCTGGTGAAAGGCAATGTTGGCGTCGGAGTACTCCTCGATATGCTCGGCCGGCGTGCCATCGCGGAAGCTGTCGAACATGTGCCGCAGCTTGGCGATCTCCTCGTCGCTGGCATGCAGCGTGGCCAGCCGCGCGGCCATGCTTTCCAGCGCGGCCCAGACCTGGATCATCTCCACGATCTCGCGCTTCGTCTTGCGCATGATGTAGATGCCGCGCCGCGGCACGGTGCGCAGGAATCCCTCCTGCTCCAGCAGCGTCATGGCTTCGCGGATCGGGGTACGGCTCACGCCGAGCGCCTCGCTCAGGACCCGCTCGTCGAGCCGGATCTCTTCATCCGACTGATAGATGTCGGCATCGGAAATGGCCTGTCGCAGCATCGCGTAGGCCTGGTCCCGCAGGCTGGCGCCAGCATTGATGGGCTGGAGAGAGAGGGTCAGCCCGGTGGGCTGTTCAGCGGATTGGCTTTGCGCGGACATGGATAGGCTCGAATTGATACCAGCGCCCCGGCTGCCTCGCGGGGCAGCCGGCGGCTAGCCACCTAGCTTACCAAAAGCGGCCCGGCATGCGCGGAATGCATAGAAAAATGCACAATTGGCATAGATCAGGCAACATTTGGGTGGTGGTTTTGAGTATATGGTATATCACATGGTCGCCATCGCCCTCCCGCGCATCCCACACAAGCCGTCTCAGGCCGCCTGCGCCATGCGCTCGCGCTGCTTGATCAGGCCGAGCACGGTGTCGACCATCGGTGTCGGCTGACTCACCAGCCGTCCCATTTCCTGCACCACCGTGAGCAGCGGATCGATTTCCATGGCGCGCCCTGCTTCCAGGTCCTGCAGCATCGATGTCTTGTGCGCGCCCACCGCGCCCGCCCCATCGATGCGCCGCTCCACGTCGACACGGAAATGCACGCCGAAACGCTCCGCGATGCCCTGGGCTTCGAGCATCATGGCGCGTGACAAGGCGCGCGTGGCGGGGTCGGCCGTGATGACATCCAGCGTGGCATGGGTCAGCGCGCTGATCGGGTTGAAGCACAGGTTGCCCCACAGCTTGAGCCAGATCTCGTCGCGAATGTTGTCGCGCACGGGCGCCTCCAGGCCGGCGGCCACCATCATTTCGCTCAGATGCGCCACCCGCGCCGACTTGTTCCCGTCCGGCTCGCCGAGCGGGAATTTCTTGCCATAGACATGGCGGATCACGCCGGGCTCGACGATTTCCGCCGCTGGGTAAAGGACGCAGCCGATGGCACGTTCGGGCCCCAGCCCGCGCCACTGGCGAGCGCCGGGATCGACGCTCTCCAGCGTCGTGCCGGCCAGCGGGCCGCCGTGCCGATGGAAATACCAGTAGGGTATGCCGTTGACACCGGTCACCACCGCGGTCCCGGGCCCGAGCAAGGGCTGCATCAGATCGACCACGCCTGGCACCGAGTGGGCCTTGAGCGTGATGAACACGTAATCCTGCGGGCCCAGTTCGGCCGGGTCGCTGGTGCAGCGGACCCGTGCCACCCTCTCCTCGCCTTCGATCTGCAGGCGCAATCCGTCTGCCTTCATGGCTGCCAGGTGCGCACCGCGCGCCACCAGGCTCACCTCCGCCCCGGCCAGTGCAAGCTGCACCCCAAGGTATCCCCCGATCGCGCCGGCGCCATAGATACAGATTTTCATGCTGTCGTCTCCTGCTGTCTGATGGATGGATCTTTTGATATATCACATACTACATTCCACAGAGCGAGAGTCAACCTCTATCCGCATGCTTGCCCAAGCGCGATCGTCAGTGCACGGGCGATGCAGGCGTCCCGCACGGATCACACCGCCTACACTTCATCGCATCTTTGTCGCATCACCGCGGAGAATCCACGACGAGACGATGACCTGGGATCACTTGCCGATACCGTTTTCCGAACTTTCCACTTTTTGCCGCGTCTTTCATTGTTCTGCCCATTCGGTATCACTGCGCCAAGGACGACCCGCCTTCGATGATGAATCGCCGCAGCCTGCTCGTTTCCGCCACCGCTTCCGCCGCGCTCGCGGCCCTCGGGGTCACGCCCTCCGTCCTGGCTGCCGGCCGGATCAAGCTGGGCGACGCCCGCCCCTTCAGCTTCGATACCTTGATAGAACGTGCCCGCACCATGGCGGGCAAGCCATACGCCCCGCCCGCCACGGCGCCAGCGGAAATCCTTGGCAAGATCGACTACGAAGCCCACGGCAAGATCCGCTTCAAGCCCGATGACGCCCTGTTCGCGGACGGCCCGGGCCAGTTCCCGGTCACGTTCTTCCACCTCGGCACCTTCTTTCGCCAGCCGGTGCGCATGCATGTGATCGACAGCGCCAAGGGCGTGCCTGCCGCGCGCGAAATCGTCTATGACGAGTCGTATTTCGACATGCCGGCCGACAGTCCCGCGCGCAAGCTGCCGCGCGGCAGTGGCTTTGCCGGCTTCCGGCTCCAGGAAAGCCGCCTCGGCGACCAGAAGAAGCTGGACTGGAAAAAGAACGACTGGGTGGCATTCCTGGGCGCTTCGTACTTCCGTGCCATTGGCGAGCTTTACCAGTACGGCCTGTCCGCGCGCGGCATCGCCATCGACGTGGCGGAGACCGGCAAGCCGGAGGAATTCCCCGGCTTTACGCATTTTTTCTTCGAGCCGCCGTCAGGCAATGCGGACACCGCGACGGTATACGCCCTGCTCGACGGGCCCAGCGTGTGCGGCGCCTACCGCTTCGCCATGCAGCGCGGCAAAGGCGTACTGATGGATATCGACTGCGCGCTGTTCCTGCGCAAGGACGTGGCACGACTTGGCCTGACCCCGCTGACCTCCATGTGCTGGTTTACCGAAGCCAGCAAGGGCACCGCCGTGGACTGGCGCCCCGAGGTGCACGACTCCGATGGCCTGGCGATCTGGAACGGCGCCGGCGAGCATATCTGGCGCCCGCTCAACAATCCGCCGCGCACCATGGCGTCTAGCTTCGGCGACGACAACCCGCGCGGGTTCGGCCTGCTGCAGCGCGACCGCAATTTCGACCACTACCAGGACGGCGTGCACTACGAGCGGCGCCCCAGCCTGTGGGTGGAGCCGCGCGACGGCTGGGGGGCGGGCGCCGTACAACTGATCGAGATCCCCACCGACGATGAGATCCACGACAATATCGTCGCCATGTGGGTGCCCAAGGCACCCGCCAGGGCCGGCAGCGATTTCCGCCTGCGCTACCGCCTGCACTGGCTGGCGGACGAGCCCTACCCCAGCCCGCTAGCGCGCTGCGTGGCCACCCGGCTGGGCAACGGCGGCCAGCCCGGCCAGCCGCGCCCGCAAGGCGTGCGCAAGTTCATGGTGGAGTTCAAGGGCGGCCCGCTCGATAAGCTGCCGTTCGGCACCAAGCCCGAAGCGGTACTGAGCAGCTCGCGCGGGACCTTCTCCTACGTGTTTGCGGAAGCGGTGCCCAATGGCGTGGCCGGGCACTGGCGCGCCCAGTTCGACCTCACCGCCGAAGGCAAGGATCCGGTCGACGTGCGCTTGTTCCTGCGGCTGGACGGCAAACCCTTATCGGAAACCTGGCTTTACCAGTACCACCCGTTCAACTCGCCGGCCGGCTCCGGCGCCTGAGCGCGCGAGCGGTACGCGGTAGCCGGTATTGGCCTGTCGTGATGTAGCGCGCACCGGAGCAGGTATCATGGCGACGGCCCGGCAACCGGGAGTTTACGCGCGTGCCAGGCTGTCTCATGACGACGAACCGTACCGGCCATGGCCGGTCACCGCCTTTTCTGCGTAACTTCCGGGCCTTTTCCGGGCCTTTTCCGGGCCTTTATCCACGCCTTTTCCGGGCCTTTTCCGACTCTCTTCTGCGCCTCTTCCGCTTTCCCTGCCGAGATGATTCCCGCTAACCCCGCCGACGCCGCCGCCCCCAGCCCAGACGATTCGCTGCCCCGTGCCGAGCGGGCCTACCAGCACCTGCGCAACGCCATCCAGGCCGGGCAACTGCCCTCCGGTACGCGGCTGCGGGAGGTGGAACTGGCCGCCACGCTCGGGCTGTCGCGCACTCCGGTGCGCGAAGCGTTGTCGCGACTGGAGTCGGAAGGGCTGGTCGTCAACGAGCCCAACCGCGGCATGATGGTGACGCGGCTCGACGCCAGCATGGTGAGCGAGTTGTACGTCATGCGCGAAGTGCTCGAAGGCACTGCCGCAGCGCTGGCGGCGCGCCACGCCACCGACGTGGAAATCTCGCTGCTGCGCGACATCGTGCAGCGCGATCTCGCCATCGCCGAGAACCCCGACAAGCTCGCTGCCAACAACCGGCTCTTCCACGAGACACTGCACCGTTGCGCGCACAACCGCTACCTGCTCAAGACCCTGCGCTCCCTGCACGAATCGATGGCCCTGCTGGGCCGCACCACGCTGGCCTTGCCCGGGCGGGCACAGGTTTCCTACCAGGACCACATCGCACTGGTGGACGCGCTCGAGCAGCGCAATCCCGCGCAGGCCGAGCAGATCATGCGTCGCCATATCCAGCAGGCATACAAGGCACGGCTATCGATGTGGATCGACGAGCAGGCCTGACGTCCAGGTCGCCGCTGCCGCGCGTGCATGGCGCCAGGCGCCAAGGCTGAGCAGCGCGAGCGCGGCCGGGCTCAGTGCAAGAACGCGCGGTGGCGAGCCCCGGCGCAGATCAGCCAGCTTCGGTGCCGGAATCCGCGGGACATAAAAAAACCGGCCAAAAAGCGCTGCGCTCCGGTGGAGCGACGCGTTGGCCGGTCTTGCCGCGCGGAGCACCCGCGCCGGGTCTGACGATGCCGATGCCCGCGCTCGCAACAATTCGTGCAATGGCACGAAGGCGAGCCGCAGCCGCATGGCCGTCAAACCAAGACTGCAAACAATCTTCAGACTATCGACTAGACAGCTACTACAAACAACAGCAAACAACAGACTTCAAATAGCTTCAAACGAACTGCAAATCACTGACTTCAGCAACACACGCTTGATTCTTGATGACGGTTGCCACCGCTGCGATCAGCCGTTCGCGTAGGTGATCTTGGCGCGGCGAGCCTGGCTTTGCAGACGGCCAAAGACACGCTGAACAGCGGCAACAGCGCTCTTCACGTCGTCGATGAAGGCCGGGCTACGGGGGCCCAGTTCACGGTCGATCAGTTCGCGTTCCAGTTGGTCGGTCATCTTGATATCGGATTGGGTGTTCATGGCTTRCTCCTTAGGTGATAACCCGCATCGGGTTTTCCCTAATTGTAGCAAAATAAATGCGGCAGAGCAGCAATAGGTGATAGTACGTATGCCGTGGCGCAACGTGGGGTGACGACTTAACCATAACGTTGCCGATTTGCAACGATTAGATCGGCAACGACATGCTTGATCCCCCCCAGCATTAAAGTTGACCATAAAGCATATTTTGGTCGGAGCCCGCGAGGTGGATCAACGCGATCCGCAGCCATTCGCCGATGCACGTCTTGTTTGCGCTTTTCGACAATGGCGCTCCAGCAATCAGGGAAAGTTGCTGCGAAGCTACTTGGTGAGATGCGAAGCAACTCACCGAAATCGTTACCCGATAGAGAGGTAGTCGACAAAATTCGGAGGCCGTATTCCAGGACGCGAATCGCTGGCAGCCGTGCAAACATTTCGCCGTCGAAGAGCACGGCACAGACTCCGGTCCACTTGCGGTAGGCGATAAATTGCACTTCCTGGCCGACGAGAAATTCGGTACGCGGTGTACGTGTGTTCAGCATCTTGACGAAGCGACCGCGAGGAACGGCGGTGTCCGTATGCCATTTCCCGAGAGCCGGCAGGCGCGCTCTTGCCCCCGCTTTCACCGTACCAGCGTACCTCGCCGTAGTTCAGGCGTGCGACAAGCCTTCCCGCGCGCCTCGGCAGGCTGCTCGCCTGTCTGCCCCTCATTGCAACGATGCCCCAGAGTCACAGGACCTGCCACGACTGGAATCGGCGATGCCAGATGTCGTCCCACGCTTGCTCATGTGCTGCCAGACGCTGTGATCGAAGTGGGCGCGGTCGATGCCAAGGATGTCGGCCGCGACATTGATCACGGCTTGGTCAGAATAACCACTCGGGATCAGTCCGGCCAACCAGAGAAAGTTGCGAAGATGTCGGTCAATTGCACTGGCGGATAGATATTGTCCCGAAACTCGCCGGGAGCGCCAAATTGAACGGGGGCACTGCAACTGGGCCAACGAGACGCGGTGGCACCACCGATGTGCTCTACATTCCCGGCCCAAACGCAGAGGTTTTCAGCACGCCTCGATAAACAGCAGCATCCCACATTATCGAGGTGGGATGCTTCTTCCTTGACTGATGGAAAGATCCCCCCTTCTCCATGGTCCAGATGCCGAACCGCCGTCTTGCACTGAATGTTCAGCGTGGAACATTACAGCACTCCACAGATTGCTTACCACCCTCCTGAACCTGCATAAACCCACCCAACGTAGGGTGAAAATCAAGGACAGGATGCCGTTCTAAGGATGAAGTTCGTCATTGAGGCTGTTGCATAAGCATGCTCAGCATCGAGAAGGCCAAGGCATCAACTCCCATGGATTAAGACGTGATGTTTGTGCCACTTTTCGAGAAAAATTCACTCTCGGACGAATATCGGGAAATACAAAGTTCTTCACAAAAAACACTAAACATCATCATGGTCATTCGCAGTCGCTTCTCTAAGACGGTTGTTGCCGCCTCGCTTCTGTTTCCCCTCGCCGCCCCTTTCAGCCATGCACAGGAATCCGCTAACGCGGACCTTGATTCCTGCGTTACACAGGAACAGACAATTCTGACGGCCAAGGGCGCCGGCATGGGCATCGTCGCCGGGCTCGGCGCAGCGCTCTTTGGCAAAAACAAGGATGACAGCATCAAGAAGGCCGCCATTGGCGCAGCCGTAGGTGGCGCCTTGGGGGCGGCCGCCGGCTTTGCCACGGCGTACTACACGGCCATCGACACGTGCTACAAGAAGAATCCGAGCTGGATCCCGGAATCGAAGATTGAACGTACCAAGGGGTACCAGCAGGTCAAGAAGGATATCAAGTACAACCCGAAGGAAGGCGACAAGACGTTGGTCTCCAAGATCGACATGCCGACCACCGCGAAAGCCGGCGACAAGATCGATCTGGCAACCACGTTCATCGCGATGACTAAGAACGGTTCCGAAGCCCCAGTAAAGGTAGAACGTAAGCTCTTTGTGATCGATGATGGAAAGGAATCGATCTTGCCGTTCCCTGGCCAAACCGCTGAGGATCGCACCGTAGAGGCTGGCCAGAACGTTGACACATCGCGCCTGCCGATTCCTTCGGAAGCCAAGAGTGGCAGCAAATACCGTTACGAGTTTGCGGTGAGCATGGCTGGCAAGCCTGCGGCGGTTGCCTCGCAGACCGTTACGATTCTGTAATTCGAGATAGTGGGGTGGGCTGCTTCGGGCAGCCCGGCTGCGCTCACGCGTCGGCTGCATCCCTGCCCCAAAGATCATGCGCACGACATCATTGCACTGCAGCCTCGTACTCCTGGGTGCGCTATTACTTGGCGGCTGTGCCGCCAGCCAGCTTCATGGCTTCCAAAACGCCTACCAGGGCTACAACGTCCCCGAGCCACTAGTTGCAACCGTCCGCTATGAACTAAAACGGCACGGTTTGCCGAATGCGCAAGTTACACGCGACAGCGTAGGCCGGATCCGCCTGGTGGGCAACTACCAGGATGAGGATGAAGTCGACCGCGCATTCTTCATCGTCCAATCAATTGTCGGCATCAAGTCGACCTCACCGTTCTATCCGGAGAGCATCAAGGAGAAGCGCTGGGAAGTTCAGGCAGGACAGGCGCTTGCCGCCCATGCGAGGGCGGTACGCGATCGACCCGCACCACCTGCTAAGCGGGCCTTGATCATTGGTATCAATACCTTCCGTGACAAGCGCGTGCCCGACATCTTGGGTGAAGACGATGCACGACGCGTGAAAATGGAGGCGGAGAAAGCGAACTACCGCACCACAGCCCTGCTCGGCCCGCAAGCCACCAAGGCCAACATCGAAGCCATTCTGAAACGTTTTAAAGACGAGGTGGGACCGAACGATACCGTACTCATCTATGTGTCCAGCCACGGGGCCATGCCCGTACCGTCTCCCCGTGTGCGGGACGCGCGAAAGATGTCGATCATCGCTTATGACTCGGGGGATCCACGGGTCCCTGACCGTGACTTTGCGATCAGTGTATTCGACAGCTCGGTACCCGACCTCAAGTTGCAAGAGTTAGCACAGACGCCGAGCAGACAGACCCGCCTGATCATCGATACGTGCTACAGCGGCGAGATTCTGAGGGGTATCCCGGATGAGTCCAGACGCTACATCCTTGCGGCCAACGGCGGTGTACCTGAGCGCGCCGGCATTTCGATGGCGGCATGGACCGGCCAAGCGTACGAGGCCAAGGGTATCCGCTTTACGGAAGATGGCGCAGGTAGCACGCAGAACGTTCGTACCACCCAGACCACGCCAATGGATCTTAGCCGATACACGATTATCACGGCCACGAGCGATGGCGAGCAGTCGTGGGGCCCGTCCGCAGGCGGCACCTTCGAAAGTCCAGTCACCCCTGGCAAGCGCCTGCAGGGTTCGTTCTTCACGCAAGCTTTCTTTGAGTACCTTGCAAAGTTCAATGGACATATCGAACCGGCCTTCGTGGAAGCCCGCAAGTTCACTGTGCAAAAGGTGGCGAGCATTCCGCCCGTCTCGGGCTACAAAGGCCCAGTCCCTATCCCACAGGTACCTCGGCTAAACCCGTCCTTGGCTGCCGGCGACAAGAGCAGCATCTATGAATAGGGGGAATCGCCCAATCGCGTGCCGCCCCATTTTTTGTCCGATCAACGCATTTCTGGATATCAAGAGCTGACCATGCGACTTCAATTCGCTGCCCTGCCCCTGCTGCTCGCGGCCTGCGGCGTCACCTGCGCGCAGGAAAGCTATAGCGCAAAATCCCTGTTCTTCGGCGAGGACAACGACGTCGTCGCGGTGTCCACGAGCAAGCCGGCCAATGCAACCACAGCGGTAGCTGCCGCCCCCGCCTCTGCCCAGAAGGCGACTCCGATCAAGGTGGCCAGCAAGAAACCAGCCAACCAAAGCATCGGCGCCAGCTATTTCATCCGCCTCAAGAACCCCGACGGCAGCACCCGCGATGTCCTGGCGAGCCGCAAGTTCCAGAGTGGTGACCGCTTTCAGCTTGGTGTCAAGGTGAACAAGCCTTCCTACATCTTCGTTTTCAATGAGGATGCCAACGGCAAGATCACGCAGATCTACCCGCAGCCGGGCCACAACAACTACATCAATGCCATGGGCGTAGTGTTCCTGCCCGGCCAGGGTGCCTTCGAATTCGATCGCAAGCCTGGTACTGAGCATTTGCTGGTCTATGTGTCGCAACAGCCCGTGCCCTCCAACATGCCGGATCGCATCCGCTCGATGCAGCCCGATGTCGTGACCACGACGTACGCCGCGTCCACCGGTGCGCCGGCGGCCCAGTGCAATACTCCAGCGGCCACGCCCGTAGTGGACGCCGCACCTCAGCGATTTGAGGCCGCCAACGAACAGGCACTTTACGCATCGAAGGCCATCACGTTTACCGACGACGCTGCCTGCGGCAAGGCGGATGCCGGCGCACTCTACGCGTCAAAGGCCATCGTTTTCAGCGACGACGCCGATGCGGGCGGCATGCAGGCCGCGTCCTATGTCGTCAAGAAGGCCACCACTCCAGATGCCAGCCTGTTCCTGAAGATTAGGCTGGTGCACGAATAAGCGAACACCCACGACCCATGATGCCAGGGAGCAGCCTACTAGAGGCGCGTTTCCCCGCGTCGCAACCGTGATAAAGGAATTCATGAGCAATAACCACCTCATCGTCGGCCTTGGTGGCACCGGCGGGAAGATTATCCGTCATCTGCGTAAGACCATCGAGCGCAGCAAGGATGCCCAGGGCAACAGCCCGTCTGAAGCGCGCTTCGAATACCTCTATGTGGATACGTCGGACGACGAGATCAATAAGAAGGAGGAATGGAAGGTCCTTGGCAAAGAAATCGACCTCGATCGCAGCCAGTACCTTATCAACACGGCCAGCAATGTCCGTCCCGTGCTCAGCGATCCCGAGTCCTTCCCTGGCCTGAAGGACTGGATCGAGCCGCGCGATGTGTTCGACTTCGTCAATGCCACCACGGCCGGTGCCGCGCAACGCCGCAAGCTGGGCCGCGTGGTGTTCGCGCAAAACGCCTCGCGCTTCGTCAAGGCTGTGGAAGATCGCCTGCAGGTACTGGAATCGGCGCCTGGCAGCAGGAAAGGGGCCGTGATTCATATCGTTTGCGGCTTGGCTGGCGGCACCGGCAGCGGCTCGTTGGTGGATGCCGTCGCCCAGATCCGCCACAAGTGCGCCGACCACGATCTGTATCGCGTTATCGTCTACGCCGTACTGCCCGAGAAGCATTCCCGCCGCGTGAAGGACGTGGCTGGCGTGTCGACGTACTATGCGAATGGCTATGCCGCGCTGACCGAACTCAATGCATTGGCCGTGGGCAAGTACAAGCCGGTCAACCTGCTAGACGGCTCGCGCCTGAATCACGATATCTATTTCAACGGCTGCTACCTTGTCAATAACATCAACGAGCACAATGTGCAGTTCGATGTAGACGTGGAAGTGCCTCGCCTTGTCGCCGAATTCATTTTCCAGAAGACGATGAATAAGGAGTGGGAAGGCCTGGGTCGCGCCGAGAAGGGCGAAAACGACATCAAGAGCTTCGAAAGCGACGAGAACATCGGCAAAGCGCGCGCCAAGCTGTTCATGTCGTTTGGCATTAAGCGCGTGGTGGTGCCGGAACAGGAGATCAAGGAATTCCTGGCGTACGGCTTTGCGGAACAGGCCACGCGTCAGCTCATGTACAACAATTTCCGCCAGGGCGACGGGTACGCCGACGAGGCCGTGGAAAAAGACTGGGGCTCCGAGGCTCGCAAGCCCGACACATTGCAGTCGTTTCTGCTGACCGACGCGCACCTGATGCTCGACACCGGCATCCTCGAAGACGACGCCAAGAACACCGCGTGGAAGCCGCCGCGCGAGTACTGGAAACAGATCATCAGCTTGCAGGTGCCGGATATCCGTGCCGACAAGAACATCGAGGAAGCCAACTGGCTACTGGTGCTAAACGGCCGCCTCTCGAAGGTCTTCGACGAGACGTATCGCACCATGGGCGGCGTGCGGAAATTCTTCGAGATCAAGGGGAACGCCCGACTCGAGATGGCCCGCCATGTCAGCCGGCACATCGAAAAGGACCTGTTCGCGCGCTGGAAGGCGGGCAACGCGTCGCTGTTCCAGCTTCGCCAGTTCATGGACGCGCTGATCGCCATGCTGGACGAGCGCCTCGCACTACTGTCCGCACGCGTCGCCAAGCTGCCCAACGAGCTGGAAGCCCTCCAGGCCCGGTACAAGGAACTGGAGAACAAGTTCAATAACGTTGGCATCTTCGCCAAGGCGCTGACTGACAAGCGCGGCGGCCTTTTTGCCGATATCGGCGCATTGCTGCAGGATCAATACACGCTGAATACCAACCAGCAGGGGCTGAAATTTGCGTGCAGCCTGATCCCATTCGTCAAGGACCAGCTCGTTTCGCTGCGGGGCACCATCGACGGCCTGCACCAGAATCTGGTAGTTGCCACTGACAAGGTGTCCAAGGAAAGGGCCAGCCGCCTGAAGGCTGCCGATGCCGTCTACCAGAAGCGCATCTTCGACGAGACCGCCATTGCCAACGTAATGAAGGCACTTATCATCGACGAAGCGGCCCAGATGGCGCGCACGCAACGGGTACGTCAGTCGATCATCGACCTGGCCGGCACGGATGTGGACAGCTTCGACGTGCTGCTGCAGAGCACGTCGCTGGGAAGCATCATTTCCACGCTGTCGCAGGAGTCCGCGCAGATCGTCGAACTGGCGCATGCCGAGATCGCCCGTCAGATGCCGCCGGTACTGCACGTGAACATTGTGGAGCGCCTGCAGAAGCGTTACGACGCCAATGACTCGGGCCTCAAGGAATTCGTTTCGCAGTTGTATGAGGAAGCTGGCACGACGCTCGTCTACAACAAGACCGAAGTCGATCGCGTAGTCGCCAACAATGTTGGGGGCAGCCAGGGGCGCGCGCAGACTATTGGCGTGTTCCTGCCGGAATGCGAGGGTCAGAAGGAATTCCGTAGCAAGCTGGCCGGGCTGTTCGAGTCGCAGAAGGACCCGGCATCCGACACCAAGGTGGCCGTGGGGAACCTGTCGAACCAGATTGTGATCATGAAGGTGTCGTCGCTGATGCCGGCGCGCTTCGTCGAGTCCCTGACCGAGTTCAAGCGCCACTACGACGGCCTGTTGGCCGACAGCCGCGAAGCCGTACTACTTCATGGCGAAGGCAATGGCGCCAAACTGCCGCCGCTCTTCGCACGATCGACAGCCGAGATCCGGGCCGAATCCCGCCGCAAACCGTACATCCTGCTGGCGCACTTGCTCGGCATGGTCAAGGAACGTCAGAACCGGACAACGGGCCTGATGGAATGGGTGTTCTCGTACTTCGCCGGAGACCTGCCGAAGGTGCATGTGCTGCAAGGCAAGACGTGGCACGACGTGCTGCAAGCCGAGCAACCGGCCGAGGCCCAGGCCGCCATCGAGAAGGAAGTGGCTAAGCGTCTCGATGCCGAGTACAAGCACATCGACAAGAAGACCGAGCTGCGCAAGGCGTACCAGCAGATGGTGCTAACACGTTACGAGGAAGTCGACCATGACGAACAGGATCTTCAACTGGTGGCGCTTGGCGCCATGCGGGAACCCATGTTCGAAATTGCCGGCCTACCGTTGAACGACTAACGCCTTACATCGTCGGCCGGTGTCGATCCCTGTCGTCGGCCCGGCCGATGTTCATCCGTGTGACATAAACTCAAGAGTAGAAGGTTATGGCGAAATACAAATGCCCGACGCTGGGTGACTGCGAACGCGCCAACGCGGGCGAAATCTTTGAACGGTCCCCTGGCGACGATCTGCACTGCCCTGGTTGCAACATACTGCTGGACCAGGTGCAGGGCCCCACCGGCGGCAAGCGCGGCGGCGTGAACAAGGCAGCAATCGCCGGCGCCGCGGCTGTCGTGGTGGCGCTGGCCGGCGGCGGCTACTTCTTCTTGGCACATAAGGCTGGACAACCCGAGGAATCGGTGGAGCCCGTGGCCGCACCTGTTGCCGCCGCGGAAGCCGCCCCGGAACCAGCCCCTGCATCCGCACCCGCATCCGCCGGTGGCATCGCTCCGAACGAAGCAGAAACTGCCGCCTTGCGCACCAAGGGTGAAAGCGATCTGAAGACCRGCAATGCGGATAGCGCCGAGCAGGCCAGCAATAAGGCAGCTGCCAACGAAATGCTCAAGCTCGCCATTGCGAAGATGACCCAGGGCAAGCTAGACGAGGCCGAGAAGAGTCTGGCGTCCGCTCGCGATCTCGATCCCCGTCAATCGCTGGTACCTTACAACCTAGCGGTACTGCGTCTGAAACAAGGCCGCACTGACGACGCGCTGAAGGAATTCGAAGCGAGCTTCATGGCCGGGTTCCCCTACTTCGACAAGATGGACCAAGATCCCGATCTCGATAGCTTGCGCAAGGACCCGCGCTTCACCAAGCTCGTAGAGCAGTATCGCAAGCAGACCACATGAGTCTGGTGAACATCGTCCTTGCCTTGCGCGACGGCAGGCGTCGTACGGGGGGCATGGCACTGCGCATCGCCCCCGCAGTGCTCGCAGCCGGCTTGCTGATGGCCTGCGGCAAGCCCGACGGCAACCGCATTCTTGGACACTGGCGAGCCGAGCGATTCATCGCCCAAGGAATCAGCGTGCCAATGGGGCCCGAGTTCGAAGTCACACTCCATGCGGTACGCAGCCCTGATGGTGATATCGAGATACCGATCTCCGCCATTACAGCCAAGGGCGACGAGGTGACGCTAGAAGGGCCAATGAGCCTGGCGCTGTCATTCCATTTCGAGGATGCCAATCGCATCTCGGTGGATTTGCCGTTCGTTGGAAAGCTGTACTACCGCCGTGTTGCCCTGACGCCGCATGCGGCAGCAACGGCCAGCGCACCTGTTTCCCACGCTCTTGTTGCGGCCCAGCGCCAGTCTTCTGTGCCCGTCGCAAGCTCTCCGTTGGATTCCCAGCAGCCTACGCCGCCGACTGTCACCCGCTCTCCGCAGACTTCGAGCGCTCAGGCGACAGTCGCCACACCGACACCCGACGGCATGGACGACTATCGCCGCGCCGTTGCCGCCTTACGGCAAGGCGACGCCGACAGCGCGGTGCGAAGCCTTCACGCAAGCTTCCAGCACGGCTTCCGTCAGTTCGACCTAATCGATGCCTCCACCGAATTGAGTGCCCTAAAGAGCGATCCGCGATATCAGGCGTTGATGGCCCGTTACCGCTAGTTCCTCGGCACCCTGAGCCTCTCCGTTTCGTTTTTCCCTGCCCGTCGTTTATGAAGAAATTAGCCGCACTTCTGTTGCTCTGCCTTACCCTGCCTGCCATCGCAGCACCCGTCACGCTGCGCCCCATGGATGGCGAGCGCCAGGTGCTTGCAGAACAAGCGACCAACTTCACCGGCGCATGCGGTGGCGCCGTGGTCCGTGTGATGGGAGTAACTTCCACCTCAGGCAATCACTTCGGCATAGACCTGGACGCCGGGGTGGTCATCGTTCGTCAGGCGGGCAAGGAGATCGCCCTGCGCGATCCGTTGTCCGACCAGAACGCGATTGCATGCGTGCCGACGGCAATTGGCGACAGGCTGTTGATTGCCAGTGCCTGCGCCGGCAGCTCCTGTCCGGACAACTTCACCTACTACGTGATTGATCCCAGGCGCCTTCTGATACTTGTGCCCAGGAAGGCCGCCGAAACCTGCGACGAGCGGTGCGCGGAAAGAGTATTGGGGGTCAAGGTGCCGGCAAGCGCCCGAAGGTAAACTTGCTCCGGCCAACCGCAAGGTGCCGCTGACCACCTTGGATCTCCGCTGCCCCGAGTCCGGGGATCCCTTCTTGGCCGCAGGTCTACCGCGAACGATGATCCGTCTGCTGCCAGACGGCAGACCGCGACGCTATGGCTTGCCGACCTGCCGGCGGTAGCTCCACACAACGAAAGAGCCAATGCTACTGATGAAGGCATTGCCGGCCGCGGCCGTGTGCGCCGACAGATGGCTCGGCGGCAAGGACCGGGAAGATGGGCAGCACGGCAAAGATCATTACCGCTACGGCCCACAGCAGTGCGAGCACCACCGGAAAGGTATGCAGGGCCAGCCGCATATTGCCGGGCTCTTCGCACAGCACGTAGCCGACATCGAAGACCACGGCGCCACGGCCGCCGTCGTCTCGGGCGCCAGCACTCCGGAGGACGTCATGGCCAGCTCTGTCTGGCCTGTTGCGACGGGCTCATGACCCGCTTGATGCCGACAATGCGCGGCCCCGCTGCCTGGACATGTTTTGCAATAGGAACGTCACCTGGCGGATAGCAAGTGCCCGTTGCATACAGTCCGGATGGTTCGTACGAAGAGCATGACGATTACCACGGTCAAGAAGGCCAGCAGAAGAATTGCCAACATGGTAATTGGCCAGAGATGCACCGTGTCGGCATACTTCAATGCCGCATTCGACAATGCCGCGATGGGAAAGCTGACGCCCCACCAACCCACTGAAAATGGAATTCTCCGGCGGAACACCTTGAGAACCAATATAAAGAAAATAAACAATCCCAAATAGAACAGGACCGCCGCGAACATATCAACTCTTTGCATGAAATTCGTGTAGGCCAGGAAGCCAACTTCGAACGGCGCGATCAGGATCATGAGCGAAGAGGTCATATTTCCTTCCAGCTTCTCATGATGAATCAAGCGAGCCACAATCATGGTGAAGAACACAAGAGCAAGGATACTCCCGACGGACAGGGAGAATATATTGATCTCGTGTGCCCACGGCATACGCATCGTTCCGCCGGCCATGGCAATATCGAGCGTCGCGACTCCGGGGATCAGCCACGCCGGCAGCGCATGTCCGGAATCGAGCTTTCCCTGGAGAAGCTGGCTGGAAATCGTGCACGCGATGCCAATGGTGCCAATGGCGCCGATGGTCCACATGACCTCCGCCATGCCCCGATCGGCATCGCCGATCACCGAAGAAATCAGCAAGACCGCAATGGGCACCGTGCCGAAGAAATTTCCGGCGATGGGATGCCGGAACTCGTGCATCACCGCATTCGGATACTTTGCGAATTTCACCGCGTACGAGATGGCCAGAATCAGAAATGCGATCACGGCCACGATGCCGATCGCGCCCCAAATGACCGGACTGACGCCGTACTGACGGGTCGCCAATCGCCAGGCAAGAGAAAGTCCGGAAATCCCCATGACCGAGGCAAAAAGATTCACTGGGAGATTCTTCACCGATATGTCGCGTTTCCCAATGTCGGGCCTATTGGGTGGTGGGAAAGTCTGCATCAATTCTTCTCGGTGAATGGCCGCGCCACGGGCCTGTCGCCAGGTGGCGATGTCGGGAGTATAGGTTCGGACGCAGCGCGGCACTTCTCCCGCTTGATGCTGTTTGGCGCCAGATGTTCCTGGTTTCCGGCCATCGTGGGGACTGCCTGGATTTTTGTGTCCAGGGCATAACTTGTCGACAAGGTGCCTGTATGCCGCGCAAACCAAAGGCAAGACCCGGGACCGTGCGGCCACCCCTGAGAAGCTGATCGATCAGGTCGTTAAAGGTGCGCCGGGCGCCGAACCATGCCGTCATGCCGGGTTATCCTGCGTGCGCGGATCGTCCCGAGGATGCCACCAGCCGGCGCAGCGGCACGCGCGCCGGGACAGCCCGCAAGAGCCCGGCTCGCTCCCAGGCCCGCTCTTGCGGAACATGGGAGCGCCAAGCCCAGCGCAGCCCGTCAGGTCTCAGGCGTGGAGCGGATACGGTTTCTCGGAATCGAGTCCATATTTTTGCAGCGCCTGCTGCACGATCGCCTTGTCGATCGTGCCATCGTCCGCCAGCGCCTTCAGCGCCGCCAGGGTAATCCAGTGGCGATCCACCTCGAAGAAGTGCCGCAGCTGTTCGCGCGTGTCCGAACGGCCGTAGCCGTCCGTCCCCAGCACCACGTACCGGCGCGGCACGAACGAGCGGATCTGGTCCGCCAGCGCGCGCACATAGTCGGTGGCCGCGATCACCGGCCCCTGCATCGGCGCCAGGCATTGTTCCACGTGCGAGCGCCGCGGCGTCTGGCCCGAATGCAGCAGGTTCCAGCGCACCGCCGCGTGGCCCTCGCGCGCCAGCTCGGTAAAGCTGGGGCAGCCCCACAGGTCGGCCTGGACGCCCCAGTCCTCGTCCAGCAGCTTCGCCGCGGCGATCACCTCGCGGAAGATGGTGCCGGCACCCAGCAACTGCACGCGCGGCTGCCCGGCCGCGCCGTCCTTGCCGCGCCGGAACAGGTACATCCCCTTCAGGATGTCCGCCTCCGCATCATTCGGCATGGCCGGATGCTCGTAGTTCTCGTTCATCACGGTAATGTAGTAGTACACATCCTCCTGCTCCTGCACCATGCGGCGCAGGCCGTCCTGGATGATCACCGCGAGTTCATAGGAAAAGGTGGGATCGTAGCTGATGCAGTTGGGGATGGTGCCGCCCCACACCAGGCTGTGCCCGTCCTCGTGTTGCAGCCCTTCGCCGTTGAGCGTGGTGCGCCCGGCGGTGCCGCCCAGCAGGAAGCCGCGCGCACGCTGGTCGCCCGCCGCCCACGCCAGGTCGCCAAAGCGCTGGAAGCCGAACATCGAATAGAAGATGAAGAACGGGATCATCGGCTCGGCGTGCGTCGAGTACGACGTGGCGGCGGCGATCCAGTCCGACATGGCGCCAGCCTCGCTGATCCCTTCCTGCAGGATCTGGCCGTCCTTCGATTCCTTGTAGAAGCTCAGCTGCGACGCATCCTGCGGCGTGTAGTTCTGCCCTTGCTGCGACCAGATGCCGATCTGCCGGAACAGCCCTTCCATGCCAAAGGTGCGCGACTCGTCCGACACGATCGGCACGATGCGCCGGCCCAGCGTCTTGTCGCGCAGCAGCGTGTTGAGGATGCGCACGAAGCTCATTGCGGTGGAAAACTCGCGGCCCTCGCCGCTGGCCTTGAGYTGCCCCTCGAACGCCGAGAGCGCCGGCACCGCCAGCGACGGCCCGCGCCGGCGGCGCGCCGGCAGGTAGCCGCCCAGCGACTGGCGGCGCTCATGCAGGTAAGCGTGCTCGCGCGAGCCGTCCTCGAAGCCGAGGTACGGCAATTCGTCGAGCTGCTGTTCCGTGAGCGGCAGCTGGAAGCGGTCACGGAAATGCATCAGCGCCTCCACCCGCATGCTCTTCTGCTGGTGGGTGATGTTCTGTGCCTCGCCCGCCTCGCCCATGCCATAGCCCTTGATGGTCTTGGCCAGGATCACGGTCGGCTGGCCGCGGTGCTCGCTGGCGGCCTTGTAGGCGGCGTAGACTTTGTGCGGATCGTGGCCACCGCGGTTCAGTGCCCAGATATCGTCGTCGGACCAGTCCGCCACCAGCGCCTTGAGTTCGGGCGTATTGAAAAAATGCTCGCGCACATAGGCGCCGTCCTTCGACTTGAAGGTCTGGTAGTCGCCGTCAACGCATTCCATCATGCGGCGCGCAAGGATGCCGGCCTTGTCGCGCACCAGCAGCGCATCCCACTTGCTGCCCCACACCACCTTGATCACGTTCCAGCCCGCGCCGCGGAACTCCGACTCCAGCTCCTGGATGATCTTGCCGTTGCCGCGCACCGGGCCGTCGAGCCGCTGCAGGTTGCAGTTAATGACAAAGATAAGGTTATCGAGATGCTCGCGCCCGGCCATGCCAAGCGCGCCGCGCGACTCGGGCTCGTCCATTTCGCCATCGCCGCAGAACACCCACACCTTGCGCCCGTCATGCTGGCCGAAGCCCCGGTCCTGCAGGTATTTCATGAAGCGCGCCTGGTAGATGCCCATGATCGGTGCCAGGCCCATCGATACCGTGGGGAACTGCCAGAAATCCGGCATCAGCCACGGATGCGGGTAGGACGAGATGCCCTTGCCGCCCACCTCCTGGCGGAAGTTGTCCATCTGCTCGGCCGTGAGCCTGCCCTCCAGGAAGGCGCGCGCGTAGAAGCCCGGTGCGGAGTGTCCCTGGAAGAAGACAAGGTCACCGCCATGCTGCGCCGACGGTGCATGCCAGAAATGGTTGAAGCCGATCTCGTACAGCGTCGCCGCCGAGGCAAAGCTCGCAATATGGCCGCCGACATTGGTCTCGCGCGCCGCCCGCAGCACCAGCACGAGGGCATTCCATCGGATATAGGAGCGGATGCGATGCTCGAGTCCCTGGTCTCCGGGACTGCGCGCCTGCGCCTCCAGCGGGATCGTATTGAGGTAGGCGGTATTGGCGCTGAACGGCAGGTAAATGCCAGCACCGTGCGCCCGCTCGATGAGCCGCTCTATCAGGTAGTGCGCGCGCTCCGGGCCCTCGCAGGCGATCACCGAATCGAGCGCATCCAGCCATTCGGTGGTTTCCTGAGCGTCGCCGTCATTGTTGCGGGGAGTGGCAGGGTGGGCTTGCGCCATGATAGAACTCCTCTGATGCGTAGATCAGCAAAGCGCCCCGCCCTCGTCGCACGCGGGCCGCTGGGATAGGTACCCAAGGTTAGCATCCGGAACTCGCCACGGTAAGACCATTCTCCACCTGGCGCAGTTCTTCCATTCCCGGTGACCAATCCAATCAATCAATGCCAACGGCGCGGCCGTGATACAGCGTTGCCAGGCGGCGGCGCGTCGGCATGGCTTTTTCGCCACCTCATCGACGCGTTCATGTGACATGGCGACGCCCGAAAAAGTGACGCATGACGTCCGTCTCAATCCCTGGCGATCCATCTCTGGCGAGCTGCCAGACGTGCGATCGGGTCGACAGGAGCACTCCCCGACGGGCTCGCGCTTATCGCTTGCCGATCGCACCAAGACAACGCCCCGTTGTCGGGGCAAAGCGCATCAGAACCGGTGACGGATCCCCATCACCCCACCGACCTGGTTCTTGCCGGGCTGTACGTTAAAGACGGCGGTTGCGCCGCTGCCACTGTTGAAGCCGTTGACACCGAGCTGGGAACTGTCCTTGTTGAGCGCGTAGGACATCGACAGGTAGACGTCGGTGCGCTTGGACAGCGTGTAGTCGCCGGTCAGCACGAACTGCCAAGGGTCCGACCCGGTCTGCCGGAAGTCCTGGTAGTAAGCCGTGCCCAGCACCGAGAACGCCGGCGTGAGTTTGTAGATCACACCCAGCCAGTAGAAGTTGGAGCCCGCATCGGCCGCTTGCGCGCCCGGCAGTCTTGCACCGTCGTACGCCTTGGCCAGGCGATACCCTGCAAATACCTTGGCGGCACCAACAGAGTAAGCGCCCCCCACGGAAACGCGGCGGATGACCGGCGCCTGATTCGCCGCCGTACCGACATGGATATCGTCATAGGCCGCACCCACCGAGAACGGGCCGCTCGCGTAATTGACGAATGCGCCAAATTCGCGCCCGAATACGTTGCTGCCGGCTACCTCGGTGCCATTGGCCTGGAACGAGTAGAAGGCTTGCGCAGTGACCCCGCCGAACGCGCCCATATACTTGATGGCATTGTCCGCGCGCGCACCAAACTCCGGTGCAATCGAAAGCATGCCGTAGCGGTCGGCGATGACGGTGGGATCGTAGGCAGAGCCGAATTCGCGCATCGAGGTCTGCTGCCGTCCAAGACGCAGCGAACCATACCGGCTTTCCAGYCCCACGTAYGCATCGCGGCCAAACAGGCGASCGCTYTGACCGGAATTRCCGGTGTCGATATCAAAGCCRCTTTCCAGCTGGAAGACTGCCTTCATCCCGCTGCCCAGGTCCTCCGCGCCACGCAACCCCCAGCGCGAGCCTGACTGATTTCCCGAAGTTACCCGTGCGAGACCATCCCCGTTGCGCCCCGCATTGTTGATATATTCAACGCCAGCGTCAGCAACACCGTACAGCGTCACGTTCGATTGGGCATATACGGCGTTGGCTGCAATGGATGCGGCAAATACCGCAAGAACCTTCTTCATCAAATCTCCAGATTGTTTTATTGGAACACCACTAAAAGGCGATAACAGCGATTTTCATCGGCTCATCTGTCCGCCAGACCCCAGGGCCGCGCCGGGCAACCCGCGCCGCCTTCCAGCCCGCCAGGCCGGAAGGCGGCACGCGCTACCGGGCGGCGACGGAAGCCCTGTCGTCGGCAACACGATGCTTCTGTGTCACCGCCGATACCACCGTAGACACGACGATATTGAGCACCAGCGCAATCACACCGATATAAGTCGGATAGGCGGCATCGCCAAAGTGCAGCGTGTACACCGGCTTCAGCCCCAGGGAGATCGCCAGGCTCGTACCCGTGACGATGCCGACAGCCCAGCCGGCAAATAGTCCAGGCGCAGTCAGGCGCCGCGTGTATAACGTGAACACGACCGCCGGGAAGATCTGGAGAATCCAGACACCGCCGAGCAACTGCAGGTCGATCGCGTATTGCGTCGGCAGCACGATGATGAAGAGCAGCGCGCCAAACTTCACGACCAGCGAGAACAGCTTGGCACTCTTCGCTTCCATCTCAGGAGTCACGTTCGGCGCGATCAGCGGCTCGTATAGATTCCGCGTGAAGAGATTTGCCGCGCCAATCGACATGATGGCTGCCGGCACCAGCGCGCTGATGGCGATGGCGGCCGCCGAAAAGCCCACGAACCACGACGGAAACAACTTGAGGAAGAGCGCCGGCACCACGTCCGAAGCGGACGTCACGTGCACGCCGGCCGCGACTGCCATATAGCCCAGCAGCGCGATCAGGCCCAGCAACAGCGTGTAAGCCGGCAGCGCGATGGCGTTCTTGCGCACTGTGTTTGCCGAACTCGACGACAACACGCCCGTCATGGTATGCGGATACATGAACCCTGCCAGCGCCGATCCGAGTGCCAGCGTCGCATACGCCGTGAACTGCGATGGCTTCAGGATGATGCCCGTGACCCCGCCCTTGGCAGCGAAGTACGTGTCGGCTGCATGGAACAGCGCACCGTAGCCACCGAGCTTGCTCGGGATAATCGATATCGCGGCAATGACCACGATATAGATCATGATGTCTTTCACGAAGGCGATCATCGCCGGCGCACGCAAGCCGCTCGAATAGGTGTACACGGCCAGGATGGCGAAGGCGACAATCAGGGGCAGTTCGCCATCGACGCCGAGGCCCTTGATCACCACCTGCATGCCGATGAGTTGCAGCGCGATGTACGGCAGCGTGGCGACGATCCCCGTGACGGCGACTGCCGCCGGCAGCCATTTGCCGCCGAATTCGCCCTGCACGTAGTCGGCCGCCGTGATGTGGTTCTTGCGGTGGCAGATCTCCCACAGTTTCGGCATGACCGCGAACACGAACGGATAGACGATGATCGTGTAGGGCATCGCGAAGAAGCCATACGCGCCCACCGAATAGACCAGCGCAGGGACCGCGATGACCGTATATGCCGTATAGAAATCCCCGCCAACAAGGAACCACGAGATCACCGTGCCGAATTGCCGGCCACCGAGACCCCATTCGTGAAGCTGGGACAGGTCGCCGCGTTTCCAGCGCGCTGCAACGAAGCCCAGCACAGTAACGAGCACGAAGAACGCAATGAATACCGCCATCGCCACGCCGTCGACCGCCGA
Organism: Cupriavidus sp. 05N38; assembly: GCF_056397345.1. Lineage (NCBI taxonomy): Bacteria > Pseudomonadati > Pseudomonadota > Betaproteobacteria > Burkholderiales > Burkholderiaceae > Cupriavidus > Cupriavidus sp. 05N38. The sequence continues at coordinate 1,895 of NZ_JBFTNF010000019.1, read as the reverse complement.
TGTATCGATCATTTCATCCCCCGATACACGACGTACAGCAGCATGGAGGTGATTGGCACCCAGAGGAACTGATACCAATAGAAGAACGGAAAGCCGAACCACTCGGGCTGTGCGCTGATATAGAACGGCAGCCACAAGAGGCCGATGTAGGGGGCGAGGAGGAGCGGCCAGATCCAGCCGCGGCCTCCTTTGTTTGGTGTCTCCAATGTTGCTCTCCTGAGATGATTGAGCGGATACAAGCACCGATTCGTCGCGATACATGCTCGGGAGTGGTGTCTCCCTTTGCCTGCTTCCGTGCAGAATCAGCCGGCTATCCGCAACGATTTCGCTGAACGCTTGTGTCGCCGGATATCAGATTCAAAGCCGAGGTGCCAGTCAGATGCAGCAAGTGATTGCGACAGCGTGCGTGGGGTTCCACGCCACGCACGCTGGATGTCATTCCCGGCGGCTTCACGGCCTCATTCCACGCCTCATGACGTCGCCTCGATCACCCTATCGGGAGGCGATTGCCAGCGACCCGCGCGCGGCACGACGGCCTCCAGGTAGATCTTCAGTGCACCACCAGACGGCCTGTCGCCGTCGTCAGCGGTGTTCCCGACCAGTTCGATATCCAGCACCATGGGAGACCCGCTTGCGAAGCACACCTTGACCTTTTCCCGCAGCGGCTTCCCGGAGCCGAGTCCGAATGCATCCCCCGCAAGCACCGTGCCGTCCGAGGCGAAGATCGTCATGTCACCCGCATAGTCATCTGCGAGCCCGGCAACACCGATCACCAGTGCCAGGACGAACGGGCGCCGGTTTGCGATAAGTGCCGCAGCGATGTCGACAGGATCACTGGTCATACGTTGTCTACCGAATAAGTCGTGCCACTTCGAGGCGCACCACATCGCAGCGCCGCTGCGGATGAATCAGGAAGCCATGCTTGCAGGAGCCCATTCACGTCGGGTCACCAGATTCAAATGATAGTGAAGCGGAAGCATGCGGGCTGATGCAAATAGGCTAATCTCAGGCCAATGCATGCAAGGTATCGGCCAATGCGGAGCGCCCCAAGCACGGAGACACATCATGAAGTGTCTGAAGCCGCCACCGTCGCCCCGTGATCCATTCCGCCCAGGAGGAAGTGGCGTGTTGCGCCATGGCATCCTTCATCGCATCGGCACGCGCATTGTTCATTGCGCATGGCCAGACACTTACATCACGTTGTGATGTATTAATTTCTGAAGATCGCGCGTACAGGCGGGCGTGCTCGAGTCCACTGTGTAGTCGATGCTCAGCGCGTCAATCGCGAACGCGACGCAGACCTCGCCGGACACCAATGCCGGCAGGATGCGGCCAGATTGATCGGCACGGCAACCAAGCGCGACCGTGTTCGCCGCCGCGACAATGAAGCGTGCTGCTCTTGCGTGGCGGGGATGGCTTCGCGCAATAAGCGCACTTCCAGGGATCGATATGACGTACACGCGGCAATCGCCACGGTTCCCTGGCGTCAACATGCCAGCGTGACCAGGATCACCCCGCCGTGGCATTTGGCGGTCTCAAGGCAAGCAACGACCATCGGTTCGCGAGGGCGGTGCGTCCGCCCCTCCGATCGACAAGGCCGGCGTCTACAGATGCAAGCTGATCTGCCTGGCAAAGGCGCGTATCACCTCTTCATTCCGAGAGAGGAGGATCCACTGCCCCACCCGGGTCTGAACAAGAAGGCCGGCCTCGACCAACGTTGCGACATGCGCCGATACGGTCGACTGCGACAGGCCACTGCGTGCGTGAATCACAGTCGACGGCACGCCATGACCAAGATCGATGTAGCCCTGTACGAAGACCTCGTTCGGCGTCTTCAGCCACGCCAGGATCTGACGCCGGAAGCGGTTCGCGAGGGCTTTATGAATCAGGTTCGC